>CAXRAF010000028.1:0-8857 GCA_964228485.1 Alteromonadales bacterium
ATTGTCATCGTCATACAGACAGACATAGAAGTTTTCGGCATAAATAAAATCGGCGATGATGCTATGGGCTTCTTCAAAAAATGCTTCCAAGTTATCGGAGTCATGACTCAGCTCAGAGATTCGATAAAGGGCCAAAAGTAATTCATCAGAGGAGGTATCTGAGGCATTCATCAGACGCTCATCAATGACTTTGCCCTTGTCACTTGCCAGGGTTAACTCTCCCGGTTTCCTTTTACTGATAACTATCTCCTAAATATCACTGATCGAATTGAAAAAACGCCTTAATTTCAGATTCCCTGTCTAGTGTGTCCCTATATCCTAACTCAATTAGGTGCCGACAATAAGCACCCTCGAATAATACATAGCTAAGTAACTGTGAGCCTTCGCTGAAATCCACGCCCAGGCGTGATAAGAAGAATCGCGTCGTAGCAGGTATTTCCTTGGCATATTTGTTCGCTATATCAGCCAGATTTTCGGATGGTGATATCACCAAGGTTGCAATTTGTTTTAACGGCAGGTCGACCTGTTTCATGAGTTCTTCAGGTACCGAAGCCAGGGTTTTATTTACGCGCTCCAAACGCTCCAAATCCGAGTTTAGCGAGTCGATAAACACACTATCCAGTATGTGACCAGCCACTTCCGAGAATCCGGGAGGTGGTTTGTCATAACAAATCATCTCTTCAGTACTATCGAGCTGATCCAAGCCGATGATCATAATCCGCTCAGCACCCAAATGAATGGCTGGACTAATCGGCGACATATCGCCCACCGTGCCATCACCAAAATATTGCGCGTTAATCTCGACTGCAGGAAATAAGAATGGGATCGCTGAAGAGGCCATCATGTGATCAATACCAATATCGCAGGGCACGCCCAAACGACGATGGCGCCGCCAGGGCTTAATATCGTCCGCTGATTGGAAAAAGCTATATGAATGGCCAGAATAGTAATCAGAGCAGGTGATGTTCAACCCCTTGATTAGCCCTTCTTCAATCAGTCGACTAATTCGCTCCATCGGTAGTGCTTTGGTCAATAGTTGTCGCAGCGGATCATTATTCAATAATGCCGTATATCGACTGTTGCGAGAGCCTGACAGCAAATGCCAAACAAACCCCAGCGACTGTCCTAACAAACCAGAAATACCGGACTTAAACACCTGATCTACAGTCAGATTGCTCCAGATCCCTTCCAGTCGTCGTAAACCAGCACGATACTGTCCCGCATAGCAGGCAATGGATGCTGCATTAATCGCACCTGCTGATGAACCGCATATGATTGGGAAGGGATGAAGTGAACCTTTGGGCGTGAGTTGGTAAATGGCTTTTAAAACACCCACCTGATAAGCCGCTCGGGCACCGCCGCCGGTAAGTATTATGCCTGTGTTTGGTAACTCATGTTGCATACTTAACTATAGGTATAGCCAACGCTCTTGCCAAGCTTTAATCACGCGTCTGGCGTAATAATCCTTGGGATAACTACCATGATATCGAGCGAGTGCAGTACGGACATTTTGTTCCTCTCGCTTTAAGTAAATTTTTAAAATAGCACAGCCATATTTGATGTTAGTCGCCGGATCAAACAGGTTATCGTCCTCGTGACCGATGGCATCTTTCCAAAATGGCATAATCTGCATAAGCCCCTGAGCACCGACTTTTGATATAGCAAAGCGATCAAAATTACTCTCGACCTGAATTAAAGCCAACACCAATTGTGGGCTGATATTATTGCGACTTGCCTCTGCATGAACCAGTGTGAGTATCTGAATACGCTCTGGCGCAGGAATATGCTTGGCCCGATCCGCAAGGCGGCTACTCATATCCTCTAACCACACTTCTGCGGCAAATTTATCCACAAAGGAATCGGCCGACTCGATAGCTTGTTTTAACTGGTTACGAAACTCCTCATCAACCTCTGCTGTAGTGGCGGCTGACTGGGAGAAAATTGGGCTGAAAAGTAACAAGCCCATAAGCACTATGAGCTTGTGAATGCGTGTATGTTTTATTGGCCTCTGCAAAGGCTAATAACCTAATGTTTCAGACAGAAAATCTAAAATGCCGTCAATAGCGACTTGCTCAGCATCACGAGAGGTTCGGTGTTTGTATTCAATTTCACCGGCATCAACGCCTCGCTCGCTGATGACTAGGCGATGTGGAATACCAATGAGTTCGGCATCGGCAAACATCACCCCGGGACGCTCTTTACGATCATCAAAGTAAACTTCATAGCCATTCGCGGTTAACTCTTCGTAGAGCTTTTCGCAGACTTCTCTGACACGGTGAGAACGATGCATATTCATCGGTAGCAGGGCAATGTGAAAAGGGGCAATACTATCAGGCCATATAATGCCCCAGTCATCGTGGTTCTGCTCGATGGCCGCAGCGACGATGCGGGTAATACCAATACCATAACAGCCCATTTCCATAGCAATGGCCTTGCCATTTTCGTTCAACACAGTGGCATTCATCGCATGTGAGTATTTGTTGCCTAATTGGAAGATGTGTCCGACTTCAATACCGCGTTTAATTTCCAAGGTGCCTTTACCATCGGGCGATAAGTCACCCTCAACCACATTGCGTAAGTCATACACCTCTGTGGCGCTGGCATCGCGCTCCCAATTGACATTTATGTAATGGAAATCATCTTCATTGGCACCGCAAACAAAATTACTTAACGAGGCAGCATCCGGATCAACCACCACTGGCAACTCGAGATCAACGACTCCGAGTGAGCCCGGCGCAGCGCCAATGGTTGTTTTAATTTCCTCATCAGAAGCGAAAACCAAGGGAGAATGAACCAATGGATGATTGGCGGCTTTAATTTCATTCAATTGGTGATCACCCCTCAAGACCAACGCCACAAACGTTGGTGCTTCGCCTTCGTCGCTAACACCATGAACAATGAGGGTTTTTACACCCGCACTCGCATCAATGGATAAAAACTCACAGAGCTGCTCCATCGTTCTGACATTGGGCGTCGATACCTTTTCCAGCGTTTCCGGCTGTTGTGCTTCAGTTGGAATAGGTAAGCAGGTAGCTTTCTCCACATTGGCCGCATAATCACTCTCGTTTGAGAAGGCTATGGCATCCTCACCAGATTCTGCCAGCACATGAAACTCATGTGAACCGCTGCCACCAATGGCGCCGGTATCGGCCAATACAGGACGATATTCCAGACCAATGCGATCAAACATATTGCAGTAGGCTTGATGCATAATATTGTATGTTTTCACCAAGCAGTCTTCCGTTGGATGGAAGGTGTAGGCATCTTTCATGATAAATTCGCGCGCACGCATCACCCCAAATCGAGGTCTGACTTCATCACGGAATTTGGTCTGAATCTGATAAAAATTAGCCGGCAGCTGCTTGTATGAGCGAATCTCATCACGTGCGATATCGGTGATCACTTCTTCATGTGTCGGACCCAAACAGAAATCTCGTTCATGACGATCTTTCATGCGTAATAATTCTGGGCCAAATTCTCCCCATCGCTTCGACTCTTGCCATAATTCAGCTGGCTGAACACCTGGCATGAGTAATTCGATGCCTCCCGCTTTGTTCATTTCTTCACGAACAATATTTTCAACTTTACGCATTACGCGTAAACCTGTCGGTAACCAGCTATACAAGCCAGAGGCTAACTTTTTGATCATACCGGCACGGTACATCAACTGGTGACTGATAATTTCAGCGTCTTTGGGAGTTTCGCGACGTGTCGCGAGGAGATATTGACTCACTTTCATGGATAAAATATGTCTCAGTAATTCTGCATTTGATGAGCATCCACAATGATTTGCACATGCGGTTTCATTTGTGCGGGTATTTTATCAGTGACTGTGCTGACAGTACACTAGTCAAGCATTTAATCAAAGACCTATTCATTGCCCACCAACGTACATAAACCTTACATACCGCGTCTGGAATTGACTAAACATAGAAAATAAGCCAGTCTATTCCGGTCAATTTAGGAGTACATGATAATGATAAAAAGTATCGCTCTGTTGGCGACCTTGATTTTGATCGTAGGTTGCGGACAGTCAGCCCCGCGCAAACCTGAGGTAAAAGAGCCTTTCAAATCAACTTATCAGGCGCAAGCACATAAACCCTATGTCATCACAAACGTACATCTACTGGATGGTGCCGGTAACGAATATGAAAGTGTCAGTGTTCTGGTGAGTGACAATAAAATACAGGCTGTCGGTGAGATGTTGTCGATGGAGGGCGTTGATACAATTATTAACGCCGAAGGACAGTGGCTGACGCCGGGTCTGATCGACAATCATTCACATTTGGGCGTTTACCCATCACCTTCGATTGATTCAACTTCTGATGGTAATGAGATGACCAGTCCAGATACTGCCAACGTTTGGGCTGAGCATGCTGTTTGGCCGCAAGATCCCGGCTTTAACCTTGCGCGCGCAGGTGGTGTCACCGCGATGCAAATTTTACCAGGCTCCGGCAATCTTATCGGTGGGCGGGGTGTATCACTTAAAAATGTCCCGGCCATGACCATGATGGAGATGAAGTTTCCAGGTGCTCCTCACTCACTAAAAATGGCCTGTGGTGAAAACCCGAAACGCGTTTATGGTCGCAAAGGTATTATTCCATCGACCCGCATGGGTAATATGGCTATGTATCGAAAATCATGGATTGAGGCAACCGAATACCTCGAGGCATGGGAGAATTACTATGCCGGCAAGACCGATGACAAGCCGGGTCGCGATCTTCGTCTTGAAACATTATCTGAAGTATTAAAAGGCAATATCAGAATCCACAACCACTGTTATCGTGCCGATGAAATGTTGCAAATGATCGCACTATCTAAAGAATTTGGTTACCAAATAGCCAGCTTTCACCATGCTGTTGAATCCTACAAGATTGCCGATGCTCTGGCGCAGGAAGATATTTGTTCATCGATGTGGTCCGATTGGTGGGGCTTCAAATTAGAAGCCTACGACGGTATTAAGGAAAATATTGCCATTGTCGAGAAGGCGGGTGCCTGCAGTATCGTGCACTCTGATTCGAGTGTTGGTATTCAGCACTTAAATCAGGATGCAGCTAAAGCCATGGCATCTGGACGTAAAGCGGGCATTGAAATCTCTCCAGCGGTGGCAATCCAATGGATCACATTAAACCCGGCGAAATCAATGGGTATCGATCATCTGACAGGATCAATTGAAGCAGGTAAGGCTGCAGATTTTGTGCTCTGGGACGGCAACCCATTCAGTGTCTATAGCAAAGCACAGCAGGTCTTCATTGATGGTAATAAAGTCTACGATCGCAACGACAGCGCATTTCAAGCGAAGTCTGATTATGAACTGGGTTTGAGAAACGGAGAATAAGCCATGAAAAATAGTTATCGAGATATGTTAAAGATATGGGTCTTATGCTTGTTCACCGCAATCACTGGTTCAGTAATCAATGCGCAGGCAAATACCACCATACAAACGCTCACTGATCCAATGGCAGGCAAGTCATTCATTCTGCTCAAAGGGGCGAAGATCCACACCATGGGGCAGCTTGGAACCATTGAAAGTGGCGATATACTCATCGCTAACGATAAAGTTCAAGCCATTGGTACCGGTCTTGATGCACCAGAAGGGGCTGAGATCATCGATGTCAGTGGCAAAGAAATTACACCGGGTTTAATCAATGTCAGTACCGCATTAGGATTGGTGGAGATTGGGGCCGTCAAATCAACGGTCGATTCACGTAATACCGAGATAGCCTACTCGGCATCACTCAGCATTGCTGATGTGATTAATGCCGAATCGAGCCTATGGTCTCATAACCGAAGTAATGGTTTGACGCATGCGATCGTTAAGCCATCCAATACAAAATCCCTATTTCATGGGCAAGGCACAATGATACAGTTGACGGATTCGCTGGATCATATAGTTGCACGCGATTCTGTCGTATACATGAGCTATGGTGACTCTGCGGCAGAGAAATCAGGGGGTACAAGGGCCTTGGCTCTGATGAAAATACGGGCAATTTTTGCTGACTTGAATGATTTGGCAAATGCCGAAGACCGCGATAAATTCAAACCGAAAGGCGAACTGAAGCTACGTGAACTGAAAGCCTTACTTCCGGTACTAACTGAGTCCAAACCACTGGTCGTCTCTGCTCATCGTGCCAATGACATATTGGCTATGTTGGAATTAGCTAACCAATACTCACTCACAATGATCATATCCGGGGCTGAGGAAGCGTGGAAAGTACGAGAACAGATCGCAGCAGCGAAAGTTGCGTTAATCGTGAATCCATACAGCAATGTACCAACCAAGTTTGAGACGCTCGGAAACCGAATCGATCAAATGACTTTGTTACAGGAAGCTGGTATCCCACTGATGATCAGTAATAACACCAGTCACAATGCTTATGTGATTCGGCAAATAGCAGGTAATGCTGTGGCCTATGGGTTGTCACATGCCGATGCTTTGGCGTCGATTACCAAAGTTCCAGCCCAATGGTTTGGGATGGATGATCAATATGGCTCGCTGGAATCTGGCATGGTGGCGAATATGGTTGTTTGGGATGGTGATCCATTAGAAGTCACCACATCAGCCGAGCAGGTATTTATTAATGGTCAGCAGCAACCAATGACCTCTCGTCAGACGCAATTACGGGATCGATATCTGGCTAATGATGGTCGTCGGAGTGCTTACCGGCATTAAAAGCTATTGAGCATCACACAATGCTGGTGCTCAATTTATGTTTTCATTCTTTAGCAGAATATGTATCGAGAATTTTCTGATAATCTTTGCTGGCTTTAAGTTTAATTAGGGATTTCTGTAACTCATTGATCGTTTTCTCAGGTATGTTCAGAGACAGGGCTAGATAACCTCTGCGTGTCGCAATTTCAACAGGTGTGCGCACGATTTTCCCTCTGTAATCTTTCCGATTAACAAAACGAGGGTTCTCACCAGCAGGCATAAGATCAACTCTACCTTTGAGTAATAAATCAGCACATTGAGTATATGAATTAGCTGAGACTATATTCTCGAAACCTAATCGAGTGAGTAAAGTATGATGTACATTACCCGATAAAACACAAATTGCAGTCACTTTCTTGGCATCTTCCATTGAATTGATGCGTGTTGGATTTTCGACCGATTCATAGAAGTATGATGTGTATTTATCGATTGGTCCTACCCATTGCACCGTATTCTCTCTTTCTGGTGTCCTAAGGACATTAAATAGAGCTCTGTTATCAAGTGTTTGAAGTTTACGGAAGGCATCGGTGAATTGACTATTACGTATATTGTTCTTTAATCCAACATCATTAAGAATCCAGCGAATAACTTCAATGTCTATGGCGCGCCGACCCATATTAGGAATACCGATGGCCTCACCCTGATCATTTCTTGTCAGAGCATGGGCTGCGGAGTGGGTATAGAATTTTATGTTTTGTGTGTTTTCATCAAATGCATGAGCAGTAATGCCTGTGGAAAGCAAAGCCAAAAACAGCAAGACTCTTTTCTTGGACAGACCAAGCAGTTTACTACGCAACACAAAACCTTAATCAGAAGTAAGAAAGTTATAATTGTTTTATTTCTATACTTATTATACAGAAGATGAATAATTACTCAAAATCACAGCAAAATACCCTTGAAACTAGCCTAAGCAGTGGCAATTAGTTAGAATACGACGCCTTGATATTGGGGAGGATTTAATATGCCGATTTATGAGTATAAGTGTAAAGCTTGTGAGCATAAATTTGATAAATTACAGAAGATTTCTGATGAACCACTTGAGATCTGTCCTGACTGTGGCAAGCCTCAACTAGTGAAGCTCGTCTCAGCAGCAGGTTTTCGTTTAAAGGGGACCGGCTGGTATGAAACAGACTTCAAAGGTAGCTCTAATAAGAACAAGGATACTACGAAGAGTTCATCCTCCAACTCGAGTAAATCAACTGACTAATATACAGATGACACGTTCATTTGTATGGGAAACGACCATATGCAACGCACACTATGTGGCCACTTTACAGACGAAGATGTGGCCAAGCACCAAAATGAAACCTTAACACTGGCCGGATGGGTGCATCGCCGTCGTGATCTGGGTGGCTTAATCTTTATTCAATTACGTGATCGCTCAGGCATTCTGCAGGTTGTTTTTGAGCCTGATGATTTGAAATTATTTCAGCAGGCGGAACAACTACGTAATGAGTTTGTTATTCAGGTTGAGGGACGTCTGCGTGCCCGCCCATCAGACATGGTTAATAAAGACATGGCGACAGGCGAGGTGGAGCTGGTTGCCCGAGAGCTGACGATATTGAATAGTTCTGAGCCTCCAGTGGTACCTGTTGAAGCGAAGCAGACAGTGTCTGAGGATTTACGTCTGAAATATCGTTATCTGGACTTACGCCGTCCTGAAATGCAGGAGAAGTTAATCACCCGGGCAAAAATAGTCTCTAGTCTGCGCACATATTTGGAAAAACAGGGGTTTTTAGATATTGAAACACCTTTTCTGACCAAAGCGACGCCTGAGGGTGCGCGTGACTACCTGGTACCGAGCCGAGTACACAATGGCAAATTTTATGCCCTTCCTCAGAGCCCACAGCTGTTCAAGCAGTTACTGATGATGTCAGGGATGGAGCGTTACTACCAGATTGTGCGCTGTTTCCGTGATGAGGATTTGCGTGCTGACCGACAGCCCGAATTTACTCAGCTTGATATTGAAGCATCATTCATTGATGAAGCTACTTTGATGACAATGATGGAAGGAATGATTGCCGAGGTTTTCGAAGCTGTTCTTGGCGTTAAACTCGAAACACCATTTTTGCGTATTCCATTCGCCGATGCCATGACTCGGTTTGGCTCTGACAAACCGGATCTGCGTTTTGGCATGGAACTAAC
>CAXRAF010000029.1:0-7890 GCA_964228485.1 Alteromonadales bacterium
CCAGGCACAAGAAGCAAAGCGCGCTGAGCAGGCGGCAGCTGAGCAATCAGGCGAGCAAACTCACTAGGGTTAATCGCTATTACTGCGGACATCAAGTCAACACCTATTGCGGTTCTCGGGGCAGGCTCCTGGGGAACCGCACTAGCCATTCTGCTGGCGCGAAATGGCAACCCAACCCAACTCTGGGCACGTAATTCTGATCATGCCATTGCCATGCAAGAATCGCGAAAGAATGCCCGCTATCTGGGTGATGCACCTTTCCCGGAGCCCTTAAACGTTACCTCAGATTTAGCAGAAGCGGTCAAAGGCTGTAAAGATATTCTGGTCGTTGTACCAAGTCATGCATTTCATTCGGTGATGGACCAAATCAAGCCGATGATTAATGCGGATACCCGAATTATCTCAGCCACCAAAGGGCTTGAGCCGGGCAATGGTGATTTGTTAATCCCCACCGCACGTCAGGTGTTGGGCGAGCGTCCTTACGCCGTATTATCAGGGCCGAACTTCGCTAAAGAGTTAGCGAATGATTTGCCTACGGCAACAACCATTGCCTGTGACGACCCGGCGTTTCTGGAAGATTTAATCACCCGCTTTAATAATGATCGTTTCCGCGTATACGCCAATGACGATTTAGTTGGTGTGCAGCTAGGTGGTGCGGTTAAGAACATTATTGCCGTCGGTGCCGGTATTGCCGATGGCATCGGCTTTGGTGCCAATGCCCGCACTGCGCTCATCACACGCGGTATTGCCGAGTTAACACGGCTGGGTATAGCACTGGGTGGCAAGGAGCATACCTTCCGAGGGCTGGCCTGTTTGGGCGACTTGGTGCTGACCTGTACAGATGATCAGTCTCGCAACAGACGCTTTGGTCTGGCGATAGGCAAAGGCATGACCATCAGCGAAGCGGAGCAATCGATTGGTCAGGTGGTTGAGGCGGTGCGTAATGCTAAAGAAGTGTACGAGTTGGCAAGCCGCATGAATATCGAAATGCCGATCTGTCACGCTATCTATTCTATCCTCTACGAAAATGTGCCACCGGCTGAGGCAGCACATGCGTTGCTCACGCGAGATCTGAAAACTGAGGATGACTAGCCACTAGTCACGTCTGACAATCCCATGTTCGACATCGCCTTATTTGAACCGCAAATTGCACCCAATACTGGCAATATCATGCGCCTGGTGGCCAACAATGGCTGCCGACTGCATTTAATTGAGCCGATGGGATTTGATCTGGATGAGAAGAAACTACGCCGTGCTGGACTAGACTATCGTGATTTAGATAACACCACCATTTACCCAGATTTCGCTGCCTTCCTAGAAGCCATGGCTGAACGTACCATCTATGCCATCGAAACCAATGGCACCCGTTGCTATACAGAGGCCCAATTTAAAGCCGATGATGTCCTGTTATTTGGCGCCGAGACCCATGGTCTGTCACAGCAGGTATTCGATAGCCTACCTTCGGATCAATGGCTGCGTATTCCCATGGTTGAGAACAATCGCAGCATGAATTTATCTAACTCTGTGGCGGTGGTCAGTTATGAAGCATGGCGTCAGTTGGGTTTCAAACACGGCGCCTAGTTTAACTGTCCGATTCGATCATCTTTTGTTTACGGCTAATCGTGTTGCGTCCCCAGCCTAATCGTTGCGCCGCCTGCTGCTTGTGACCAGAGGTTGCTGTCATCGCCTGCTCTATGAGCACCTTTTCGAATTCGTGTTGGAAGTCATCGGCAATGCCGTCCTGTCCTTGCCGCAGGGACTCAGCCACCGAATTAGCTAATAGTTGTTGCCAGGTTAATTGGCTTTCTGCGCCACCTTGATTATGCTCATCGGGTAAATCAGTAACGTCAATCTCAACTCCACTGGACATCACAGCCAACCAACGGCAGGTATTTTCTAACTGTCGCACATTACCCGGCCAATACTGTCGTTTGAGTTGTTGTAACAGGTCATCGGTAAGTACCTTTTTGCCGATATCCAGCTCCGACAATGCCTGTTTTAGAAAATGGCGGGCCAAAACTGGAATATCATCTGAGCGCTCTCTCAGTGGTGGTAGCTCAAGTCGAATAACGTTCAAGCGATGGAATAAATCCTCACGAAAATCGCCCTTCTCCACCTGATCAGTGAGGCGCTGGTGGGTTGCCGCCACCACGCGGACATCGACTTTAATCGGTGTGTGGCCACCGACTCGATAGAAGGCACCATCCTCGAGCACGCGTAACAGTCGGGTTTGAGTCTCAAAGGGCATATCGCCAATTTCGTCGAGAAATAGCGTACCGCCGTTGGCTTGCTCGAAACGACCCACACGATGCTGATTGGCACCCGTAAAGGCGCCTTTCTCATGACCAAACAATTCGGACTCGATCAATTCGCGCGGGATCGCAGCCATATTCAGCGCGATAAAGGGTTGATCGGCGCGCAGGCTGTGTTTGTGTAATGCCCGTGCTACCAGTTCCTTACCCGTACCTGTTTCGCCGTTGATCAAAACTGTCGCATTTGAGCGAGACAAACGTCCAATCGCGACAAATAGTTTCTGCATGGAAGGTGACTCACCCAGCATTTCCGTATCAGGAATATCCTCAATGGTTGCTGTTTCCGCTTCTTTGCTACGCTGCGCGAGTGCCCGTTTGATGGTTTGTATGGTTTCTGCGATATCAAATGGCTTGGGCAGATACTCAAATGCACCGCCCTTAAATGCTGCAACGGCAGTTTCCAGATCCGAGTGTGCGGTCATGATAATAACCGGTAAGTCGGGATGGCTCTCCTGCAACTCAGAGAGCATTTCCAGACCATCAGAGTCTGGCATGCGAATATCAGAAATAATGGCATCCGGTTTAAAATCTCTGATCGCGTCCTCAACTTGACTGGCCGAGCCGATGCTGCGGGTGAGGATGTTTTCTTTAACCGCGGTTTTTTCCAATACCCAACGGATGGAGTCATCATCATCAATAATTAATAATCGAGGCTTACTCATGCCTGTTCCTCAAATAATAAAGGGATATAAACACTAAAGGTGGTCATGGGCAGATCATCTCGATACTCGATCAGACCATTGTGTTGCTGAACCAGTGACTGCGCCACGCCTAACCCAAGCCCACTACCCATGGCCTTACCACTCACCATGGGAATGAATAATTTGTCTTTTAAGTCGTCTGGCACACCCGGTCCGGTATCACTGATATTAATCCTGGCCAGGAGCGGATGCTGGCGGTCACCAATGAAAATATTGCGTACCACACGAGTCTCAAGTTCCAGAATGCCTTGGGCATCCATTGCCTGTACAGCATTAATCATCAAGTTCAGGAATGCCTGCTGCAACGAATCGGGATACATCGCAAAATCAGGAATACTCGGATCATAGTTACGATTGATAATTACACCGTCGCCGGCCTCGATTTGAACCAGCTTCATGGCCGCCTCAATGGGCTGATGAAGGTTTCGCAACGACTTCTTACCGGTTTTGTGCGGCGCCATCATACGATCGACCAGCGAGGTGAGACGGTCAGACTCCTTAATGATTACTGCGGTGTATTCTTGCAGTGACGGATCATTAAGTTCCATATCCAGTAACTGTGCAGCACCGCGTAAACCGCCGAGTGGGTTCTTAATTTCATGTCCCAAGCCACGGATCAGGGCATTGGCCGCCAGCTGTTGGCTATATTCATTACTATCGGAGTGTTGATGACGATCATCCAGATGAATTTCAATCAGTACATATTTACTATCATCCGAAGTAATACAGTTTAGGCTGAGGTCGGCCATTATCCATTCACGATGCAGGGGTAATAACTTGGCACCCCGTTGATAAAAGCGATTAGTGGCGCCGAGTACCTCATTAATGCGCGCCTGACTGAGATCACCATCAATCATAATCTCGCTGATATTCATACCGACCAGTTGCCTCTCAGACAGACGGAGTAATTCCTCTGCAGAAGCATTCCCGAAATGAATGGATCCTTTAGCATCGACCACGAGCACAGCGACGGACAGAAACCGCAGCACATCAAGACTATTTAAATGAGCATGAACCATTAGGTTATTATAATGGTTTAGTGGTGCAATCGCACCCGAATGGTGCAGAAAATTAGCGCCCGGCGACTGCTCTATGGAGATGAACGGTGACAGGTGCCGTGGTTTTGATCACCTTATTCTTCGCACCAACTATTTTCGCTGTGATGTTGTGCGTACCACGATCGACATTCGACGCCGTTGTGATCACACCGCGAGATTCCGATATCACCTGACCATCAATCAGGATTTGTACCTTGTGTCCGGGTTGCAATGCCGGACGAATATCTAATGCAATTTGAATATTGCCCTGATTATCACGCACTGTGGCATCATTGGCCGGACTGGCTATAGAAAAATTCTGATAAGGTTGTGATTCTTCAACCACTTTAGGGGTTACCTTAGTCCAAACCGTGACCGCCTCAGGGGGCGTGTAGTCAGTACTCTTTTTAATGGCGATTTCCTCGCTTCCCTTTTGCGCATCATCGGTGTAGCCAATGATATTGCCGTAGCGATCCTTAATGGCATAAATCTTATTTGATTTTTTGTCGTCCTTCTTCGCCTCAGACTTTTCAGACTCGGCCTTGTCTTCCTTTTGCTCCTCAGCAAATGACTGAGTCGCAGGAATACACAGCAACGCGCAACATACAATGACATAAGACCAGCGATTCATGGAATGACTCCTAACCAACCAACTCTAACCAATCGATAAGGTTACTTTACTCAGTAATTTAGACTCGTGCAATGTTAAGAGGTTCAGAAGTTTAAGCCAAGTGGCAATAACAATAAACAGTGGGCATAAAAAAGCCCGGCCGAAGCCGGGCATGGGCGCTATAGTGATGAAACCGCCAGATCACACACTATAGTATAAGTCGAACTCGACCGGATGAGTGGTCATGTTCAAACGCTCTACATCCTCACGCTTCAGCTCGATGTAAGCATCAATCATGTCGTCAGAGAATACGCCGCCTTCCTTCAGGAAGTCGCGATCCGCGTCTAACGCGTCTAATGCCATTTCAAGTGAGCTTGCCACTGTAGGAATGTTAGCTGCTTCTTCAGCTGGAAGGTCATACAGGTCCTTGTCCATTGAATCACCAGGGTGAATCTTGTTTTGGATACCGTCAAGACCAGCCATCATCATTGCTGAGAATGCTAGGTAAGGGTTACCAGTTGGGTCTGGGAAACGCACCTCAATACGACGACCTTTGTCGTTGCTTACGTGAGGGATACGAATCGAAGCAGAACGGTTACGTGCTGAGTAAGCCAACATAACAGGTGCTTCAAATCCAGGAACTAGACGCTTGTAACTGTTAGTCGAAGCGTTAGTGAAGGCGTTCAGTGCACGTGCGTGCTTAATGATACCGCCGATGTAGTATAAAGCTGTTTCAGAAAGACCAGCATAGCCGTTACCCGCAAAGATGTTCTCGCCATTTTTGCTGATTGATTGGTGAACGTGCATACCAGTACCGTTATCACCAACAAGTGGTTTAGGCATGAATGTCGCTGTCTTACCGTAAGCGTGTGCAACGTTGTGTACAACATACTTGTAGATCTGAACTTCGTCAGCCTTGTTGACCAGTGTGTTGAAACGGCATGCAATTTCATTTTGACCAGAAGTTGCTACTTCATGGTGATGCGCTTCAATATGAAGACCCATGTCAGTCATAACAGAACACATAGCAGAACGTAAATCTTGTGAAGAATCGACTGGTGGTACTGGGAAGTATCCGCCTTTAACGCGTGGACGGTGACCCATGTTACCGCCATCATATTCTTTACCTGAGTTCCAATGCGACTCTTCATCATCGATGGAGTAATGCGCACCATTCATTTCAACGCCAAACTTAACATCGTCAAATACGAAGAATTCTGGTTCAGGACCGAAATAAGCTTCGTCACCAATACCGGTAGACTTTAGATAGTCCATTGCGCGCTTGGCTAATGAACGGGGATCACGCTCATAGCCAACCATGGTTGATGGCTCAAGGATGTCACAACGCAAGTTAACTGTTGCTTCATCACAGAATGGGTCTAGAACGGCTGTATCTGGGTTTGGCATAAGAACCATGTCTGATTCGTTAATGCCTTTCCATCCGGCTACTGATGATCCATCAAACATTTTTCCTTCGGATAGAAATTCATCATCGACCAGGTTGGCAGGGATAGTCACGTGCTGTTCTTTACCCTTGGTATCAGTGAAGCGAAGATCTACGTATTTCGCTTCAGTCTCTTTCAATAAATCAAATAGTGTTGCTGACATGTCATAACTCCATAGTTGGCGGTTAATAAAAATTACTATTACAACCTTTTGTGTTGTCGCAATTGCTAGTGCAAGCAGTGTGCCAATCATGAAAAAACAGCAGAAAATGACCGGCAGGGCCTATTAATTCTAGGGTATTGCACAGGGGCCCAAATCAAGGTGGTGCTATGTTAACTGATAATTGCACTTGGTTGGTGCAGCAAAGGCT
Source organism: Alteromonadales bacterium (assembly GCA_964228485.1). GTDB lineage: Bacteria > Pseudomonadota > Gammaproteobacteria > Enterobacterales > CAXRAF01. The sequence continues at coordinate 6,477 of CAXRAF010000029.1, forward strand.
TAAAACAGGTTAAATTGGTGCATATTCGCGCCAAAATGGACTGACTTTATCTAGGAAGGTCTAAATATCACCTAATTGGTGCTGTAACAGGGCCAAAATGGCCGTTCCGGCGGTTTCAGTTCGAAGAATTCTCGGCCCCAAACTCACACCTTGGCCGTAGTTTTTACTCGCTTGTATCTCATCAGCAGTCAATCCACCCTCGGGTCCAACCAGAATACGCACCGAAGATGTGCGGGTGAGATTCATGTCAGACACGGCCGATGACAGTGAGCTATGCGCCAAAGGGTCAAGGATTAGCAGCGGATGCGAGCTACTAGTAAGCCAGTCAGACAATGATGTCACAGGGTTCAAAAGCGGCACATCGGCACGCCCACACTGCTCACATGCAGCAATAATAATGCCTTGCCAGTGCCGCATTTTCTTTTCTAAGCGTCTGATATCCATACGAAATTGCACGCGCTCAGTGACAATGGGTGTGATCGAACTAACGCCCATCTCAACGGCCTTTTGAATACTATAATCCATCCGGTCGCCACGACATATCCCCTGGCCGAGTTCGGTGGATAAGGGTGAGATGGTGCTATTTTGTTGTGTTTTTACGACCGTGGCAGATACCTGTTTATGACCGACTGTCAGCTCTGCGATGTAATCTGTGCCATCGCCATTGAACAGCGTTACCTGCTCACCTGAGGTCATGCGTAGCACCTTACTGATATGCACCGCAACGGTGCGTTCGAGATCAACAGCGCATCCCGACTGAAGTGGTTGGTCTATGAAGAATCGATTCTCTCTCATAGGTATATTATAAATCCTAGAAATAACTGCTCAAGCGTTCGAATGTCGTATCTTCGTGCATGGTCGCCAACTGCTCTTTTAAGAGCAAGATTTGTTGCTCCCAATATTTGATTTCAGCGAACCATGGAAAGTGATGTTGAAAGGACGGATCCTGCCAGCGACGAACCAGCCAGGCGCAGTAGTGCAACATACGTAACGCCCGCAATGACTCGATTAAATGAAATTGGCTGAACGGCAATTCAGAGAACTCCTCATAACCCTGCAGAATATCGTCTAGTCGGGCACATTGATGTTCCGGATCAGAGCCTATCAGCATCCACAGATCCTGAATCGCCGGACCCGAGCGGGCATCATCTAAATCAACCAAGTGGGGACCATTGAGGCCCCACAGAATATTACCCGGATGAAAGTCTGCATGCAGTCGAATCGCCCACTGCTTTTGATAATGCTTGGCAAAGCATTCATCTACCAGAGTCATGACCTGAGTTGCCACCGCTTCATAGGCAGGGCGCAGTGAGTCAGGTAAATAATCACAATTAAGGATGGTCGCCACACTCTCATGGCCGTAGGCTTTCACTGTCAGTGCTGGCCGATGGGCAAAGGCTTTACTGGCACCAAC
>CAXRAF010000030.1:0-28330 GCA_964228485.1 Alteromonadales bacterium
GCTTTATCAGAGCGTCGTGCAGCTAGTGGTGCAGCGGCATTATCTGAGCGATTTGAAATCGATGCCAGGCGTATCTCGTCGATCGGTTATGGCGAAACACAACTGATAGCAAGTGATGATACTGCCGAAGGTCGTCAAGCTAACCGCCGTGTTGTTGCGGTCATTAGCCAGACTGTATCTGAGAAGCAGTGGCAGAACTAATCTGACTTGAACAACCCACCGGATGGCCTAGCTATCCGGTGGTTATTCGTTAATTTTTTAAGCTCACCTCGGGAAACAGATTTTTCCCATACTCGTGCTCGGCATGGCATGAATTGCCTGAGTCCGATTCGTATCACCAGCAACACACTCATTGGCAAGTAACGCAAACAAAACCGCCTCTTTGGCATCTGGATTGATCCCGAGTGATGCTGTCGATTGTATATTTATTCCTTCACAATGTGCTCGCAATGTATCCATCAGATAGGTGTTTTGTAATCCGCCACCACTGACATAAATGGCATCGATATTGAGAGTTTGATTGAGCTGTTTAATCGCCATCACAATGGTCTGTACTGTAAAGTTACATAATGTGGCCAGCACGTCCTGATCGGAGAGTGTATCGGTTTGACTCCGATTCAAAGCCTGATTGAGGTATTGAAGGTTAAATAATTCTGGTCCGGTTGTCTTGGGGAATGGCGCTGAAAAGTAGTTGTGATCCAACAAAGCATCTAACAGGCCACCATTGCTGGTGCCTGAGGCAGCTATCTGGCCATTGATATCGAAACGCTGAGAACGCTGTTGGTGGATAAACTGATCCATGAGGGTATTTCCTGGCCCGGTATCAGAGCAGATAACATCGCTATCCATGGTCATGGCAGGCAGGTAGGTAAAGTTTGCAATTCCACCAATGTTTAACAGCAGTCGTGACTCTTCGGCTCGAAACAATAGGCTATCACCATAGGCAACCAGCGGCGCACCTTCACCACCCGCAGCGATATGTCTCTGGCGAAAATCACAAACGGTAATGATCCCCGTTTCATGGGCGATGTGATCGCCATCACCGATTTGTAAGGTACTATCAAAATTTAACTTGTCAGAAGTTCTTCTGGGGGCATGAAAAACAGTTTGGCCATGGCTGGCAATCAAATCGACGGCTGTTGCTGCTATTTGCCACTCCGATAACTGTTGGATGACCATTTGTCCGTGCAGTCGACCGATGCTGGCGTTGAGATGACAAAGTTGCTCTAAATTGACGCTAGATTGGGCGAACACGGCTTTTATTTCACTCACCAGTGCCTGGTCATAGGGCAGGGTGTTGAAGGCTTCAACCTCGAGTTGTGTCTCAGTAGCGCTACCCGTCAGTCGGCAAAGTGCGATATCAAGTCCATCGAGCGAGGTACCGCTCATCAGACCAATGATCCTGCGGCTTGGTTTCTCGGCAATGCGCTGAAGTTTGGATATTTGGTTCATAACAACTCAGACATAGATTCATTAGTGACTGCATCATGAAATTCTCACTACTATATATGAACTAGGTCAGTTTTGCTGAACTAATAGAGCGCTCTTCAGTGGAGTTTATTCGTGATGGGATTGGCTGAGATGCCTAATGGCACTTCCAGTCGGTTACTGTGATATTTCGTGGCTTGCCCTACCATTTCATCGTAGGGACTCTCCTGTCGCAGGACGGCCTCTGGTATGGCCAAGGTTTCAAAGCGCTCTTTCATCGCGTTCAGGGTTCTGGTTTGAACGAGGGTTGATTCAGTATCCCAAACGATGTGTTCCTCGTTGTTGATCACAACCAGTGCCTGATAGAGTGCCTGCTCGAGCGAGACGATGATTAATTTATCAATCACGTAATTAGTAAGGTGTTTATATTTTACTTTCATGGGATTAGTTTACGGTGCTTAGTTAATAGAAATAGTTACGTAAATTTGGCCATTTCGATACCATTTAACAATAAAAGCGTGTAGCCTTGCCCACTGAGCTGGCCGGGCAATCGCCGCTACACTCTTTCAGAGTGTCAGGGGAGGAAAGTCCGGACTTCAAAGGGCAGAGTGCCAGGTAACGCCTGGAGGGCGCGAGCCTATGGAAAGTGCCACAGAAAATATACCGCCTGATGCATGCATCGGGTAAGGGTGAAATGGTGCGGTAAGAGCGCACCGCGCCGGTGGTAACATCGGTGGCAGGGTAAACCCCACTCGAAGCAAGACCAAATAGGGATCCAATGGTGTGGCCCGCACTGGATCCGGGTAGGTTGCTTGAGGTAGTTGGTGACAACTATCCTAGATGAATGATTGCCACTCGTATGAGTACAGGATCCGGCTTACAGGCCAGCTCAATTTCCTTTCGTTATTTTTAAACTTTTTCTTTAAATTAAGGGTTAACATGGCCTTGCTAGTCTTTTATAATGTCTTTTTGCATACGTATGTATACGGACATTTAATCCAAGGACAATTCCATGTCAGCCACCATCGAACTCCAGACGAGTCAGGTCTACTCTGATCTGTCACCTATTGAATTAATTGACCATGCAGTAAGCAATTCTGAGGGAATTATTGCTGCTAATGGTGCGTTACGCATCATCACCGGTAAGCGGACAGGCCGTTCGCCTCTCGATCGTTTTATTGTTAAAGAATCAACCACTGAAAATGATATTCATTGGGGACCAATCAACCGACCATTTGATGAAGCAAAGTTTAATAATCTCTGGAACAAGGTGGAGGACTTCCTTGAGCAGCAAACTCATTACTATGAGGCAAACTTGCATGTCGGTGCCTGTCCTGAGAACTACCAACCAGTGCATGTGAGAACACAAACCGCATGGCAAAACCTGTTTGCTCAAAACCTGTTTATTCGTCCAGAGTCATTCAACGCTAAGGACAAGCCGGTGTGGCAAATACTGAATGTGGCTGGGTTTGAATGTGACCCTGATATTGATGGCACTAATTCTGATGGTGCTGTCATCATTAATTTCGCCCAGCGCAAAGTCTTACTCGCTGGCATGCGTTACGCCGGTGAAATGAAAAAAGCGATGTTCTCGGTGCAGAATTATCTGTTACCAGATGTCGATGTTTTGCCTATGCATTGTGCAGCCAACGTGTGTAAAGACGGCAATGTTACGCTCTACTTTGGCCTGAGTGGTACCGGCAAAACGACGCTTTCTGCTGATCCTGAGCGCTTCTTAATTGGCGATGATGAACACGGCTGGGGTAAAGATGTCGTGTTCAATATGGAAGGTGGCTGTTACGCCAAATGTATTGATTTAAGCCAAAAGAACGAGCCCGTAATCTGGGATGCCATACAGCAGGGCACAATTATTGAGAATGTGATCCTTGATAATGAGGGCACACCCGATTACACCGACGTCACACTTACACAAAATAGCCGAGCCGCTTATCCACTAGAGCATGTCGCGATGACGGTCGATGAGAACCTTGCCGGCGAGCCATCAGCGATCATATTTTTGACTTGTGACTTAACCGGTGTACTTCCACCAGTCTCTTTGCTTAATCGAGAGCAGGCTGCGTATCACTTCCTGAGTGGTTATACCGCACTGGTTGGTTCGACAGAAATGGGTGCAGGTTCAGGGATTAAATCGACTTTTTCTACCTGTTTTGGTGCACCATTCTTTCCACGACCACCAGCAGAGTATGCTGAGTTATTAATGAAGCGCTTGGATAACTCGGATGCCAAAGTGTATTTGGTCAACACTGGCTGGACAGGTGGTGCTCACGGTCGCGGTGGAGAGCGCTTCTCGATTCCAACCACACGTGCCTTCATCCATGCCATTCAAAGTGGTGCTTTGAGAGATTGTGAGACGGTTCATCTGGAAGGCTTGAACCTAGACGTACCGACTTCAGTTGAAGGGGTTGATGATGTTTTACTACAGCCTAGAAATACTTGGTCCGATCCTGAGGCATATGACGTCGAGATGCGTCATTTATGCCAGCAGTTCATCGATAATTTTAATAAATTCGAAGTCGATGAACAGATAACCGCCGCTGGACCAAAGTTAAGCTAATTAAAAATATCAACAACTCTCCTTGAACGGCCTGCATTGCACAGGCCGTTTTTTTATCCATCAGTTTTTCCAGTCTTGGTCTTCTTTATCCAGTTGCTCTGGTGATTTGATATTCGGTGGTATACGCGGTTTTTTAGCGGTATCTAACAGTAACATTGCACCGCCAATGATAAATAGGAAGGCAAGGACAATGAAAATTATTGCTTTAGTCATAGGCTAAACCAAATCCTGAAACTGTTGTTCATTAAATCCAATCAGGATAGCTTGTCCTGTATCAACCACTGGACGTTTGATCAGGGTGGGTTGTTGCAGAATTTCTGTTAGCGCTAGTTGCACATTCATATTGGTTTTTGTCTCATCAGACAAGCCACGCCACGTGGTACTACGCTTATTGACAACCTTGTCCCAGCCCAGTGTTTCAAGCCAGGTCGATATCGTCGCTGAATCAATACCGTCCTTACGAAAATCATGAAATTGATAGGACACATTGTGGCTATCGAGCCATTTCTGTGCCTTTTTGACTGTATCGCAATTAGGGATACCGTAGAGTGTAATCATGGTTACTTACCCTCATCCAAGCAATCGAGTAATGCCATCTTGAGCCCAAGCTCTTGTTGGCCAGTGAGAAGCGAGCCATCCATGTTAGTTACCGAGAATACATCCTCAACCTTTTCACCCAATGTCACCACTTTAGCGGTATGTAATTCAACGCCTGATTTGAGGAAGGCTTTGCCGATTTCTGAGAGCAATCCGGGGCGGTCGAGGGTGGTAATTTCAACCAGTGTCCGGCGCAGGTTTTCAGTAACCTGAAAGCTGATCTCGGTTTCAATATGAAAATGCTGGTAACGATGATTTGGCTTTTGCAGTCCCTCAGTGACCTCTTGGAGTTCGTTATCCTCCACTTTCTTCGAGAGTAAGTTTTTGAGGCTTTCGACCCGATCATTATCTTTAATTGACTGGCCATCGGATTCTAGTACAACAAATGAGCCCATAATAAAGCCATCTCTGGTTGAGTGAAGACTGGCATCATGAATGCTGAGATTTTTCTTGTGAATAAACGAGGTTATCTGAGTAAAGTACTCTTCATGCTTCGGCATGTAAACGAAGAGTTCGGTGGTCAGAGTACGTTTATTTCTGTATACCGCGACAACATTATCCGAGGCAGGATTCTTCAGTATTTGATGTGTTTGCCAGGCTATGCGCTTAACCGGATTACGGACAAAATAATCGTCTTTGAAATTCTCCCACAAGGCATTAATGGCATGTGCTTTCACGCCTTTTCTGCCCAGAAAATCAACCGCCTCTGCCTTGGCTTTGCGTATTGTTTCGGTAAAGTTCTGTGGATTATCTAAACCACGCTGAAGGGCACTGCGGGTGAGCTTATACAAATCACTCAACAGGGTATCTTTCCAGTTATTCCAGAGCGTGTGACTGGTAGCACAAATATCGGCTACAGTAAGCAAATAGATGTAGTTCAGACATTCAACTGTGCCAACACGACTGGCAAATTCGTGGATGACCTTTGGATCTGTAATATCTTTGCGTTGGGCCGTCATGGACATGACCAGGTGATCGGCTACTAACCAAACCACCAGATCAGTTTGCTGTTTATTCAGTCCATGATCCTGACAGAATTTACGGGCTACGATCGCACCAATCTCTGAATGGTCGCCCCCTTGACCCTTACCGATATCATGAAATAAAGCACCCAACAGCAATAATTCTCGATTTGGGATCAGTTTCATCACCTGATTAGCTAGGGCAAAGTCCGTTTTACTCTCATCTCGGGAGAAACTATCGATATTCTGCATGACAAACAAAGTGTGCTCATCAACGGTGTAAATATGGAATAGGTCGTACTGCATTTGGCCAACAATTCTGGCATAGGCAGGTAAGTAGGTTCTCAATACACCATAACGTCGCATGTAGACAAAGGCGCGAACCATGCCATTGGGGTGGCGTAAGATATCCAGAAACAAGCGTTTGGCTTCCGGATCATTATGAAATGCCTCGAAATCAATTTCTGTTCTCGAATTGATTATTGCACGAATGGTCGGTGCTCTGACGCCTATAATTTCTTCATCGCAGGCAATATGGTAAAACAGCTTGATGAGCTGGACTGGCTGCTTCAGAAATAAATCCTCTGATTTTGCTTCGATCCGCGAGCCTAACACCTGAAAGTTTTCATCGATGGGTTTTACGCTAAATTTCTCGTTGGCATACAGAATGGTTTCTGAGAAGTGTTGTAGCAACATGTCATTGAGCTCACGAGTGGTTCGCACGACTTTAAAGTAGTCCTGCATCAGGTGCTCAACATCATACAAATGCTCAGAATTGCTGTAGCACATTTTCTCTGCAACTGGTTTTTGGTGATCGAATAGCAACCTGTCCTCACCACGACCAGCCACCTGATGTAACGCAAACCGCAATCGCCACAGATAATTCTCACATGACTGAAGTGTCAGATATTCGTGTTCAGTTAAAAACCGCTCAGCCAGAAGTTCATTAAGACTATTCACACCGAAATGACGCTTTGTTACCCAGCCAACCAACTGGATATCTCGCATAGATCCTGGACTTTTCTTGATATTGGGTTCCAGCGCGTATGAGGCCTTCAGGAACTTTTCGTGTTGTTCCTGTTGCTCTTGGTATTTCGCTTTGAAGAACTCGGTTGATGGCCACAAACCACGCGACTGGATCATTTCCCGGAGGTCATCATAGAAAGCATCTGAACCGGTAATCAATCGTGACTCAATAAGATTGGTCATAACCGTGACATCTTCTTTTGCCATGGATTTACAGGCTTTGATGTCTCTGACACTGTGACCAATATCAAGTCCCAAGTCCCAGAGTGCGGTTATGAAGGCCTCTATGGCATCTTTTTGTGAGTTTGATAACTTGCGAGTCTTGGCCGTTAAAATTAGTAAATCTATGTCAGAGTAGGGGTGTAGTTCAGCACGGCCATAGCCACCGACAGCAATCAATGCCGCCTCGTTGGCTTCTTCTTTGAGGGTGTTATTCCATAACCTGAACAGCAACTCATCGATGGCAGTCGCACGGCCATTGAGAATATCCCGAATGGGTAAGCTCTTATCAAAACATTGATCAAGTGTTTCTGAAACACGACTGAGAAATTGCTTACATTCGGCTACCGATGGTGATTCACTCAAATCCGATTCAATGACAGCACGTATCCGATCGGCAACGGATATCTCTCCAATGTCTTGGTTGTCCTCTGGTTTTACCAGTGTATTGGTGAGGCTACTTAGGGTTTTTACCTCCATGATTCCTCACTCCGAGCAGTGAATACCTCGAAGCCATTGTCAGTAACACCAATGGTATGCTCCCATTGTGCCGATAAACTTCTATCCTTAGTTACCACGGTCCAGCCATCTTGAAGTAATTTAGAGTGACGTTTGCCTAAATTCAACATGGGTTCGATGGTAAAACACATACCTTGTTTTAAAACCATTCCTGTTCCTGGCCGACCATAGTGCAAGACTTGTGGCTCCTCGTGGAATATTTTGCCAATCCCGTGTCCGCAATATTCGCGAACAACACTTAACTGGTGTTTGTGAGCAAAAGTCTCGATCACATACCCAATATCTCCAAGCGTAGCTCCTGGCTTAACTTGCTCCATGCCCAGGTATAATGCTTCTTGAGTCAACTTACATAGTCGATCAGCACGAATTGAGGGTTTACCGACAATAAACATCTTACTGGTATCGCCGTGGTAGCCGTCTTTGATGACAGTGATATCAATATTGATGATATCGCCGTCTTTGAGTTTCTTGTCAGCCGGAATGCCGTGGCAGATGACATGATTCACAGAGGTACAGATTGACTTGGGAAAACCATGGTAATTCAATGGCGCAGGGATCGCTTTCTGCTCCTGCGTAATGTAGTCATGACAAATGGTATTTAATTCGTCGGTAGTGATACCTTTTACGACGTGAGGTTCGATCATTTCCAGAACCTCAGCTGCTAGTCGACCAGCGACGCGCATTTTTTCTATTTCATCAGCTGTTTTAATCGAAACGGTCATGATTTATTATGGTTATATTATTTTTAACAATGATACGCATTATAGACGCCATTCAGATTACTGTCAGTAACGCTCGTCTTGATATCAACCCTTTCAGGCGTAGATTATCAACTTCTTTAAGTTTACCTGGTAATTTAATGAACAAAATGTCTGCCAATTACAGAGATATATGCAAAAGTTAGAACATAAAGCACTGGTCATAAAGCTCAGTTCATTGGCAGTCACCAATGAATTAGGCGCCATTGCGCACCAACGCTTGACAAATATTCTTGCTGACATCGTTCAGTTAGCCGAGGATCATAAAATTACTCCGGTGCTGGTCAGTTCAGGCGCAATTAATATTGGCCGAGCAATACTGGGTGAGGCTTCTGATAATATGGCTTACCTGCAAGCCTGTGCTGCTGTTGGTCAGGCTCGACTAATGCAGGCTTACGAACAGAAATTTTCCAAATATGACCTAAAGGTTGCTCAAATACTTCTTACCCACGAAGATCTGCGTAACAAGCAGCGCAGCCTGAATATCAAAAACACCCTAAATGAACTTATCTCGGCCGGTATTATTCCAATTATCAATGAAAACGATTCGGTCAGTTTTGATGAAATAAGCTTTGGTGATAATGACCAGCTATCAGCCATGATTTGTGAATTAGTGGCCGCACCTATGTTGGTCATGCTCACGAAAACCAATGGTCTCTACAACGCTGATCCCTCAGAGCCAGATGCACAGCGCTTTGAATCTATCGCCTACGATGAGGCGCTCGATCAAATAAAGACACTGACTAAAACAATCACTGGCAAAGGGGGGATGAAAACCAAATTAGCCGCCGTGAGAAAACTAACACCGCTTGGAGTTGATGTGGTGATATCGACTTATATGGGAAAATGTCCTGTTTCTGATGCGATATCTGGCAAGATGGGAACCTACTTTTTCAGTAACCCACAACCGAATGCGCTGAAGAAGCGTTCGTGGATATTAACCCGTGCCAGAGAGCATGCATGGATCAACATTGATAAAGGGGCGTATGATGCGCTCAAGAAGAATGCTTCATTACTCCCCATCGGGATGAAATCTGTCCGAGGTCCATTCAACCGCGGTGACAGTATACTCATTAAATACCAGCGCAAAGTTGTTGCATATGGCATTGCTGAATACAATGCGCGGGAGGCGGCCCAAATCTGTCAAACGGCGGGTAATGACCTGCCATCGAAATTAAAGCAAGTACATGCCAAAGTCATGGTTCACAAGGATAATTTAATTCTTAAACAGGACTGATAAGTTGTGATCTGATCATCGACAAAGTAGACTGGCTGAGACACTGATAAAGGCAATTATTATGAACAAAATACTCACCAAACCATACAGCATGAGCGAGGAAATCTGGAATGTCGCCACCCATGCGATTGGTTTTGCATTGGCCATTGTGGGATTGGTATTCCTGATCCTCAGAGCAGAAGGTACAGCCGCTGTGACCAGTGTCAGTGTTTATGGCGGTACGCTGATTTTCATGTTCTTGGCATCAACGGTTTACCATGCGATTAGTCACCCTAAAAGTAAGCGGATACTAAAAATCGTCGATCATTCAGCCATTTACCTGCTCATCGCCGGCACCTACACGCCATTCCTACTAATCAGCCTCGATGGCATACTTTCACTGGCAGCGATTGTGGTGATTTGGTCTATTGCTATATTGGGTGTTTTGTTCAAGTTGTTCGCAGCGAATCGTTTTCCTAAGTTGTCATTGGCAACCTATCTGTTGATGGGATGGATGGCGGTGTTACTAGGTTACCCCCTCTATCTGGCGATTCCTGTTGGTGGTCTGTGGTTGCTCGCAGCCGGAGGACTACTCTTCAGCATCGGAGTTATTTTTTATGTCTTAAAAGATAAACAATACACTCATGCTGTCTGGCACATGTTTGTTTTGGGCGGCTGTATCTGTCATTTCTATTCTGTATATATTTATGTGGTGTGAGCATACCAATGATAAAGTTTTATTTAGTTTTCTCCTTATTACTCGCTTCATTATTTCTATCATTGAATCTGTCTGCAGCAGATCCAACCTTTACAGATGCTGACTTAAAAACAGTACTTGCTGCGAGTGAGAAGAAAAAGACAACCGGCATCATCTATATGTGGTCGCCTAAGATACATAACTCGATTATGCTCGCCAAGGACGTGATGCAGGTCGCTGCTCAGCGTAATATGAAGGTCACCTTATTGCACGCGGTAAGTAACGCGGGAACGGCAAATACCCAATCTAAACTCAGCCGATCATTTATCCTGAGAACCATCGGTATGAATGCTGCTGCTCCCGCTGTTCAGATATTCCATGAGGGGGAATTAATTGGTCGTCCGCTGTCAGGCAAAATTACGGTCGAATCCATCAATACCTATATCGATAAGACGATGCTTGAAAAGGTAGAATGCTCGCCAAAGAAACTGGCAGCGATGGGTGCAGGTGCCAAATTACCGGTCAAATGCCAGCAACTCGCAAAGAGAAGTAAGCAAACTAAATCGACGCAACAAGTAGAGAAAGATAACAGCAAGCCAAAATCTCAATAGTCTTATATAGTCGAGCGAGCAGTTGAATGACTTAACTGGAAAAATAATCTAACGATTTTTCCAAAGCCACTGTGTTAATTCTCAGTAATATCCTGCAGAATATTGTCATAAGAGATTTTTCTCGAGAATCACCATGAGAGAGGCACAAGCTGCTGCCCAAGCGGCATCAAAATTACTCGCTATATCCGAGTCAGCTCGTAATGTGGCGTTACAGAACATTGCCAATGCTATTCGAGCATCCAGCGAACAAATTCTCGCAGCCAATCAACAGGATATTGAGCAGGCTCATCGCACCGGCTTAAGTCATGCGATGATTGACCGTCTGACCCTGACCCCGTCAAGACTATCAGACATGGCTGATAGCGTGGATGCCATTGCTCATCAAGAGGCTGTTGTTGGCATCGTTGAATCATCGATCACAACAGACGATGGCTTAAATATCGCTAAACAGCGTGTGCCGATTGGCGTACTGGCCATGATTTTCGAAAGTCGTCCCAACGTGGTGATCGACTGCTCTGCCTTAGCCATAAAGTCGGGTAATGCCATCATTCTCAAGGGCGGCAAAGAGGCCGCACACTCGAATCAAGCCCTTTATGATGTGGTGCAGACCGCGATTGAGGGTATCCTCCCGGCAGATGCCATTCAGTTATTGCGGACACGTGATGATGTAGCTGAGTTATTGAGTCAAGGCGAGCACATTGATTTGGTAATCCCGCGAGGCGGGCATGGGCTCGTGTCTTATGTGGTAGAGAACGCCAAAATGCCGGTTCTGGCCCATGATAAAGGGCTATGTCATATGTTTATTCATCATACCGCCAAACCAGAGTTCATCAATCAAATGGTGCTCAATGCTAAAGCACAACGTCCGGGTGTGTGTAATGCGCTTGAGACACTCATTCTGGATAAACGGCTCGATAAAGCAGTTATTATTAGCCTGTTATCTGAGTTACAACAAGCTGGCGTTGAATTACGCTTAGATTCTGCCTGCCCGATGATTGATGGCGCAACTGTTGCCACTGATGCTGATTGGAGTACTGAGTATCTAGACCTAATATTAGCCGTGAAGATGGTTGATGATACCCAGGCAGCCTGTGCCCATATTAATCAATTTGGTAGCAAACACACCGAATCTATTTTGGCGCAAGATGCCGATGCGATTGCTTACTTCCAGAGCCATGTCGATGCCTCAGCCATCATGCTGAATGCCTCGACACGCTTTAATGATGGGGGGCAATTTCAACTGGGTGCTGAGCTCGGCATTTCCACCACCAAACTCCACGCCTATGGTCCGATGGGGGCGAAAGAAATGACTATCTGCCGCCATCTGGTCACCGGTGATGGACATATCCGTAAATAGTACAAAAATAAGCCAAATTTGTTGTTTATGGGGACGCGTTATGGTATAAATCGCGCGCCTGAGTTAAATGCTCAGGTAATTATTGATTAATTAACTAAATACACACACTTACCGACACACAATTCTGGGTGCCTTAGGGTTGAATTCGTGGGGTGAGTGGAGGCTTAACCCAAGAGGAAATTAACATGGCCAAAGTCACTATGCGTGACATGTTGCAGGCGGGCGTTCATTTCGGACACCGTACCCGTTACTGGAACCCAAAGATGAAGCCTTTTATCTTTGGCGCGCGAAACAAAATTCATATCATCAATCTCGAAGACAGCTTACCAATGTTTCAGGATGCAATGAACTTCCTAAGTTCAGTTGCTTCTAAGCGTGGCAAGATTCTATTCGTTGGTACTAAGCGTGCTGCGGGTGCTGCTATCCGTGAAGAAGCCACACGTTGTGGTCAGTTCTTCGTTGATAAGCGCTGGTTAGGTGGAATGTTGACTAACTACAAGACAATCCGTCAGTCAATCAAGCGTCTTAAGTACCTGGAATCTGCCAGTGAAGATGGCACTTTCGAGCGTGTAACTAAGAAAGAAGCATTACTACTTCGTCGTGAGATGGACAAGCTAGAGCGTAGTATTGGTGGTATTAAAGATATGGGTGGTCTACCTGACGCTCTATTCGTGATTGATGCTGATCATGAAAAAATTGCGATTGCTGAAGCGAATAAGCTGGGTATCCCGGTAATTTCAGTGGTTGATACAAACTCGGACCCTGATAACGTCGATTACGTTGTACCAGGAAACGATGACGCAATCAGAGCGATCAAGCTTTACTTAGAGTGTGCTGCCGATGTAATCATCGAAGCGCGTAATTCTGTACAGGTTGCTGAGGGTGATGAATCAGATGAGTTCGTCGAAGAAGCACCTAAAGTAGAAGTTAAGAAAGCAACCAAGAAAAAAGCAAAGAAAACTAAGGAAGAAGCACCTGCAGAAGAAGCTGCTCCAGTAGCAGAAGAAGTTGAAGCAGAGCAGGCCGAAACAGCTGAGGCAGCTGAAGAAGCCACTGCAGAAACTAAAGAAGAAGCTTAATTCCTAGTTTTAGACGGTTTTAAAGGGGGCACAGCCCCCTTTTTTGAATACACTATTTATTAATTGAGGATAAACACATGGCAATTACTGCTGCACTTGTAAAAGAGCTGCGTGACAGAACTGGCGCAGGCATGATGGAATGTAAAAAAGCGCTTGTAGAAACAGACGGTGATATTGAAAAAGCAATTGAAAATATGCGTAAGTCTGGCCAAGCAAAGGCGGCTAAGAAAGCCGGCCGTATCGCTGCTGAAGGCGTGATCTTAACTCGATCAGATGATAACAATGCGGTTATTCTAGAAGTTAACTGTGAAACTGACTTCGTATCTCGTGACGAGAGCTTCGTTGCATTTGGTAACATGGTTGCCGATGCGGCACTAGCGAATGCAACGACATCCGTTGAAGCATTAAACGCGATTGAAGTTGACGGTAAGACAATTGAAGAAGCACGTCTAGCGCTGGTTACAAAAATTGGTGAGAACATTCAGGTTCGCCGGGTCGAAGTTCTAGCACTTAACGGTGGCAATTCGGCTTCTTACATCCATGGTGGTCGTATTGGTGTTGTTGTCGGGTTGAACGGTGGTGACTCAACACTGGCAAATGACATTGCCATGCACGTTGCTGCAAGCAACCCACAGTTCGTAACACCTGATCAGGTTTCTGAAGACGTTATTGCGAAAGAAAAAGAGATTTTTGTTGCTCAGGCAAAAGAGAGCGGCAAGCCAGATGACATCATCGAGAAGATGATCGGTGGTCGTTTGAAGAAGTTCTTAGGTGAGATTAGTTTGACTGGTCAGCCTTTTGTTAAAGATCCTTCGACTTCTGTTGCAGATCTGTTAAAGTCTCACGGTGCTGATGTGACTAGCTTCATCCGTTATGAAGTTGGTGAGGGCATCGAGAAAAAACAAGAAGATTTCGCAGCCGAGGTAATGGCTCAAGTACAAGGGAACTAACACCATGAGTGACGCCGATAATTCGTTTGCCTACAAACGAGTCCTGTTAAAGTTAAGCGGTGAAGCCCTAATGGGCAGTGAGCCATTCGGTTTTGATACCAAAGTCATTGATGAAATGGCGGCTCAGGTTTCACAGCTTGTAACTGAAGGACTACAACTAGGTATGGTTATCGGCGGTGGTAACTTATTCCGTGGTCAAGCACTTGCAAGGGCGGGCATGAACCGTGTCGCTGGTGACCACATGGGAATGCTGGCGACCGTGATGAATGCGCTTGCAATGCAAGACGCACTCGAGCGCGCTGGCACTCCGACTCGAGTGATGTCAGCCATCTCTCTATCTGGCGTTTGTGAAGATTACGACCATCGTTTTGCTAATCGCTTTCTGAATAATGGCAATGTTGTTATTTTCTGTGCCGGTACCGGTAATCCTTTCTTTACTACCGATTCCGCTGCGACATTACGTGGCATTGAAATCGATGCTGATTTACTGATGAAGGCCACTAAAGTTGATGGCGTTTATGATGCTGATCCAGTACATAACCCAGATGCAACCATGTTCGAAACTATTACCTACGATGAAGCGATTCATAAGGGATTAGCCATTATGGATACCACGGCATTTTGTCTGGCGCGTGACCACGACAAACAAATGCAGGTATTCAATATGAACAAGCACGGTGCATTAAGACGAGTTGTCTCAGGCGAGGCTGAGGGTACTCGAATTACACGTACACAAGCTTAAAGCTGGAGGATAGACATGCTTGAGGAGATTAAAGAGGACGCCCAAATTCGCATGGGTAAGTCGATCGAGTCATTCATTGCTGACCTAACCAAAGTTCGTACAGGTCGAGCGCACCCATCGTTACTGCAACATATCATGGTGCCATACTATGGCGCTGATACCCCATTAAATCAGGTCGCTAATGTCAGTATTGGCGATTCCAGAACACTGATGGTACAACCATTCGAGCAATCCATTGTTCCTGCGGTTGAGAAAGCTATCATGAATGCCAACTTGGGATTAAATCCAAACACTGCAGGTACAAATATCCGAATTCCTTTACCCCCTCTGACCGAGGAACGTCGTCGCGATCTGATCAAGATTGTTAAGAACGAAGCTGAGGGTGCACGCATCGCTATTCGAAATATTCGTCGTGATGCTTTGAGTACTGTTAAAGAGTTGCTCAAAGAAAAAGAAATTACCGAAGATGATGATCATCGTGCGCAGGATGAGATTCAAAAAATTACCGATAAACATGTCGCTGAAATTGATCGACTTCTGGCTGAAAAAGAAGCCGAATTGATGGAAGTCTGACGACTTATCATATGATAATAAACGCCGTGTGGTACAAACTTCGCGGCGTTTTTCGTTAAAGCCTATGACTGAATCCACCGCCAACATCACCGTCCCAGAGCACGTAGCTATCGTGATGGATGGTAATGGTCGTTGGGCCATCAAGCGCAATAAAAAGCGTATGCAGGGCCACAAGGCAGGTATGGATGTTGCGCGCGGGGTGCTAGAGGATTGTGCTCGAGCTGGGGTAAAGATCTTAACCCTTTTTGCATTTAGTAGTGAAAACTGGAAGCGACCTCACGAAGAAGTCTCATACTTGATGCGTCTGTTTGTTGAGGGCCTGACCCGAGAAGCAAACAAGCTGTTAGAAAATAACATTCGCATGAAAGTGATTGGAGACCATGGGCGTTTTCCAGAAAAGCTCCAACAGGCTATTACTAAGGCAGAGTTGTTAACCAAAGACTGTGATGCCATGCATTTGAATATCGCTGCCAACTATGGTGGCCGCTGGGATATTACTCAGGCTGCAAAGAATTTAATCAGCGAAGTGCAGGCGGGGCAACTTGCCATTGATGATATTGATGAGAACGTCTTCCATCAACATACTATCGTCTCCGAGCTACCCGACCCAGATTTATTTATCCGTACGGGTGGTGAACATCGGATCAGCAACTTTCTGATCTGGCAATTAGCCTATACTGAGCTATATTTTACCGATGTTCTGTGGCCAGACTTTAATAAAGAAGAGCTCATGGCTGCCTTTCAATCATTTAGTACCCGTCAACGTCGTTTCGGAAAGACCGGTCTGCAACTGGCTGAGAGCGAAAGCTGATGTTATTTCAACGCGTGATCACAGCTCTTGTGTTATTGCCGTTAGTGATACTGGCAATCTTTACTTTGGAGATTGATAGATTCGCTATCTGCATCGCAGCAATAATAGCCATCGCTGCTTGGGAATGGTCCGGTTTTTTCACCGATGATAAGCGCAAACGTATACTTTATGTGGTATCCGTTGTTGCGCTGATGTGGCTAATCCGACAGTCATCTTTACCCATGACGCTGTGGCACGGCTTCATCATGCCTGAGCATTTTGTTGAGTGGTTTGCCCCCAACCAAATGGCCATGACGGTATTATTTCTGGGTGCGTGCTGGTGGCTATTTGCACTGGTGTTACTGATTGTATATCCACGAATAAGTCAAACAATCGCGACCAATTCCTTCTGGTTTATCCCCATTGGATGGCTGATATTACTTCCAACTTGGGTCGGTATTGTGGGTATTCGCTCGATGAGTATTGATTTGTATCCACTACATGGTGCAAAGATGGTGTTATTTGTGTTGTTACTGATTTGGGCCGCTGATACCGGCGCCTACATCGTCGGCAAAGCATTCGGCAAAACAAAATTAGCACCACAGGTGAGCCCAAAGAAAACATGGGAAGGTGTTTTAGGCGGAATGAGTTTGGCACTCGTTGTGCTGACAGTGAGTTTTTATTTGTTACATTTTACCGAGGAACAACGACTGCCGTTGATTGGTCTAACCCTTGTTATCGTGGCATTTTCGGTGATTGGTGATTTGACAGAGAGTATTTTCAAACGACTCACAGGTAAAAAAGATTCGGGACATATCTTGCCAGGGCATGGTGGGGTACTAGACCGAATTGATGGTGTTACAGCCGTGATACCCATTACGTTACTCGGATTCTCGTTACTAGGAATTCAGTAATGCGTAAGGTATCAATTATCGGCTCCACTGGCACCATCGGCGTAAACACCCTCGATGTCATTCGTGCTCACCCGGAGCAATTCCAAGTGTTTGCATTAACTGCCAATACACAGGTCGAAAGACTGTACCAACAATGTTTAGAATTTAAGCCACAATATGCTGTGATGCGTGACATCAACAGTGCTAATCGGCTACGTGAACAACTATCTGCCTATGACATTGAAGTCCTAGACGGTAGTCGAGGCCTTGATGAGGTTGCAGGGGCTGATGAAGTTGATACCGTTATGTGCGCTATCGTTGGTGCTGCCGGTCTGAATTCGACATTGGCGGCGGCCAAAGGCGGTAAAAATGTGTTGCTGGCGAACAAAGAAGCGTTGGTTATGTCGGGTCATATCTTTATGCAAACCGTGCGCGAACATAATGCCACACTAATCCCCATTGATAGCGAGCATAATGCCATTTATCAGTGTTTGCCCGAGCGTGAGGCAAGTAACCTAATTAAAGCCCAGTGCGGATTAACAGAATTAGGCATCGATAAAATCTTACTGACCGGATCCGGTGGGCCTTTCCGCGACCAGCCACACGCAAGTTTGGCTGACATTACCCCTGCACAGGCTATCGCCCATCCGAATTGGACCATGGGTCCGAAAATATCAGTCGATTCAGCCACCATGATGAATAAAGGTCTTGAGTATATCGAGGCCCGATGGTTGTTCTCAGCCTCCGAGGAGCAGTTGGAAATACTCGTTCATCCAGAGAGCATTATTCACTCCATGGTGCAATATTGTGATGGTTCAGTCTTGGCGCAATTGGGACAGCCTGATATGCGCACCCCGATCGCCTATGGTCTAGGTTACCCAGAACGCATTAATGCGGGTGTCGAGCGTCTGGATTTCAGTCAATTACAGTCTCTGAACTTTGAGCCTGCAAATCCCCGCAGATTCCCCGCAATAGCGTTGGCACAGAGTGCTATGGCAGCAGGGGGTACTGCACCGGCGATACTCAACGCTGCGAATGAAATTGCGGTTGATGCGTTTCTTGCTGAGCAACTCGGGTTCTTAGCGATCACCGATTTGATTGATGCCGTTCTGCAACAGCAGGAAGTGAATTCAGCCAGCGACATTGAGACCGTCATCGCAGCAGATGAACAGGCCAGAGCGATAGCCAATCTGTGGTTGCAGGAGCATCGCGCATGATGGATATCCTCTGGAATATTGGCTCATTTATCGTTGCGCTGGGAATATTAGTAACGATACACGAATATGGCCACTACTGGGTGGCGCGAAAAATGGGCGTCAAGGTACTCAAATTCTCAGTTGGCTTTGGTAAGTCCATTTGGTCACGAACTGCGAAAGATGGCACCGAATACTGTGTCGCCGCTATCCCTTTGGGTGGCTATGTGAAAATGCTTGATGAGCGAGAGGGTGATGTCCCACCTGAGCAACGCGCTGTGGCATTTAACACCCAGCCGGTCGGTGCGCGCATCGCAATAGTAGCCGCAGGACCGATTGCTAATTTTCTGTTAGCGATTCTGCTTTATATCTGGATGTTTATGCTGGGTGTTCCGGCTTTGAAGCCTTATGTCGGTGAGGTACCAGAAAACTCAATCGCCTACGAGGCAGGTATTCGCAACGGAGATTTAATCCAAGCAGTTGATGGGCGTCCGGTTGAAAGCTGGGAAGATGTTAATCATGCCATTGCCCGACGGATGGGTGAGCAAAATCAGCTTGAACTTCGAGTAAATCATGATGATGAATCAATTCAACGTGATTATCGTCTGGATCTCAGTAACTGGACTGTCGATCCCAAACGACCTGATTTACTCGGCAGTCTTGGGTTAACACCCTGGACACCGAGCGTAGAAGCTAAGTTTGGCGAAGTTGATCCGCAGGGAGCAGCAGCCAGTGCCGGTATGAAAGTCAACGACAAGGTATTAAGTATTAACGGCGAGCCGGTCACTGACTGGCGTGATCTGGTTGAAATTGTTGTGCGTAACCCCGGTCAAACCATGACGATGGAAATACTGCGTGACGCACAAACGATTC
This sequence comes from Alteromonadales bacterium, assembly GCA_964228485.1. GTDB lineage: Bacteria > Pseudomonadota > Gammaproteobacteria > Enterobacterales > CAXRAF01. Next base: position 19,059 of record CAXRAF010000030.1, read on the forward strand.
AACTGCCAGTGACCATTGGCAGCGTTGAAGAAAATGGACGGGTACGTGGCAGACTGGGAGTGGCTCAGACTGAATGGTCTCAGGCAGATGTTGCACGTCTTGAAGAGATGCGCCATAGACAGCAGTATTCACTGTTTCAGGCGGTCGGTCAGGGACTGGATAAAACCTGGGAAATCACCACGCTGAGTTTTCGCCTGATCGGCAAATTATTTACCGGCGATGTCTCGCCACAGAATCTGAGTGGTCCTATTTCCATAGCAGAAGGGGCAGGTACCTACGCAAGTTATGGATTTGTGTTCTTTCTCAGCTTCCTCGGCATGATCAGTGTGAACCTCGGAATCATAAATATTTTACCGATACCTGTTCTAGACGGCGGCCATCTGTTGTATTATTTCATCGAAATGATTCGTGGCAAGCCTTTGTCCGAATCAGTACAAGAAATAGGCCTTAGAATTGGGCTCGTGATGGTCTTGAGCCTGATGGTTTTCAGTATATTTAATGATATCAGTCGCCTGTCCTAGGATATGCAGAGAACTGGGTATTTAATATGAACTATTTTGCGCAACAGGCCTCTTAATAGCGAAGTAATAAGAAATCAATTGGTAGTTATCAAAACCGCATGAAATGGCTAAATAAACAATCTGTCTTCCGACTGCTGTTAACCTTGATGTTGGCAAGCTTTGTACAGCTAAACGCTGAGGAAGAAATTCAACGCTCTGAGGTGACCTCATTTCAGGTGTCTGACATTAAGGTTATCGGACTCCAACGTGTTGAACTGGGAACCTTTTTCACCTTTTTGAATATCCGTGTAGGTGAGACCATTGATGCTGGACGCATACCAACCATCATCCGCGGTATCTATCAATCAGGTTCTTTTGACGACATTGAAGTGCTACATGATGGTTCCACCATGTACATTAAGGTCTCAGAGCGTCCAACCATTGCCACCTTAACCTTTGATGGTAACTCCGCCATTAAAACTGAGGATCTTGAGCGCGGCTTGAAATCAAGTGGTCTGGCCAAAGGTGAGGTACTTGACCCGGCGCTGCTAGCCAACGTGAAACAAGACTTGGAACGTCAGTATTTCGCCTATGGTAAATACAGTGTCAAGGTGGACTACAAGGTTGTTCGGTTACCACGTAACCGCGTAGACATTCGCTTTGATATCGCTGAGGGTGAGGCGGCACTGATCAAGAAGATTAATCTGGTCGGTAATGACACCTTTGATGAAGAAGAAATTCTCACCCAATTTGAACTTTCAACCGGTGGCTGGTTCAGCTTCTTCAGTGACGATAATCAATATGCTAAAGAAAAGTTAGCGGGTGATTTGGAAACCCTTGAATCGTTCTATGCCGACCGTGGTTATCTGCAAATGGAAATCGTCTCAACTCAGGTTGCAATTACCCCGGAAAGAGACGCCGTCTATATTACGATTAACATCGACGAAGGTGATAAATTTACCGTCAGTGAGCTGAAGTTCACCGGCGACATGGTTCTTGATGAGGAAACGCTCAGAGCATTGGTACCAATTAAGAGTGGCGATACCTACTCTGGAGCTATCGTGACCTACGCCGAGGAAACGATTACCCGACTATTGGGCTTCCGAGGCTATGCCTTCCCAAATATTCAAACACTGCCATCGGTTGATGAAGATGCCAAAGAAGTGGCTCTGACGATCTACATCGACCCCTCTAAGCGCACCTACATTAATCGAATTAATTTTGCCGGTAACATGAAAACTGATGACAACGTGTTACGTCGTGAAATGCGCTTGATGGAGAGCGGTACCATGTCGACCGATTTGGTTGAGCGCTCAAAACTACGCCTGGAGCGCCTGCCTTACCTTGAAGAGGTCAATGTTGAGACCCCTAAGGTTGCCGGTAGCGATGATATGGTCGATATTAATTTTGCCGTCAAGGAGCGTGCGTCGGGTTCGATTGGTGGCGGTTTGGCATTCTCAGACTTACAAGGTTTGATCTTGAATGCCAACATATCTCAGGATAATTTTGCCGGCTCTGGAGATGCGGTTGCATTAGCACTGAATACCTCTAAGGCATTCCAAAGCATTAGTTTCAATTATACCGATCCGTACTTTACTAATGATGGAATCTCACGTTCCTGGGGAACGTACATCCGTAAAACCGATTTTGGTGAGTTGAGAATTGCCGGTCAGTCACTGGACAGTGTTGGCGCGACCTTGTCTTACGGTATTCCTGTTAATGAAATTACGCGACTGAATTTTGGTATTGGTATTCAGGATTCGGCATTGACGACCGGTGTCCCGATTTCTGAGCAGATTCGATTCTTTTTTGAATCAGTCGGTCAGGATATTGAGACTAATCTGGAATATGATTTTACCCTGCTGACTTTGAATATGGGCTGGGTGAGAAACTCGCTCAATCGTGGTCTATTTCCCGATGATGGTACATCACAACTTGCAACGGTCGATTTCTCAGCACCGGGAAGTGATATGGAATACTATAAGGTCAACTATAAGATTGACCATTACATCCCTATCGCACGCGGTTGGACTCTATTGATGAAGGCAAATCTCTCCTATGGTGATGCATATGGCAACGGCAGTGGTTCGGGTGATGCAGCCTTACCTTACTTTGAAAATTTCTACGCCGGTGGTTCATCGACTATGCGTGGCTTCGATCGTAACACCATCGGTCCTCGTGAAATCTACCGACTGACCTCATTTGGAGCGAGTTCACCTTCGACAGATCCATTGGATAGTCCGGTAGCTATCCCACTACCACCTCAGTTTGACACCATTACCCTGAACCGCCGCTCGGTGGGTGGTAATGCTCGCGCATTGGGTGGAATTGAGCTGATATTCCCAACACCTTTTGCGGAAGAAAATCGCTCCGTGCGAACAAGTATGTTCATTGACGTGGGTAATGTATGGGATACCAAGTTTGACCTGAGCCGTTATGAACAATTGTCACCCGGTGAATTTAATAAGATACCTGACTTTTCTGATCCAGGTACCTATCGCGCCTCGGCAGGAATTTCGATACAATGGATTTCCCCTATGGGGCCGCTGATTTTCTCGCTTTCTAAAACACTAAAACAAGAGGAACAGGATGAGACGGAAACTTTCTCATTCAATATAGGGCGAACATTCTAAACAAATTGATTTAATATGATGGAGATCAACATGATTAAACGCTTAGCAACAGCTGTACTGGCATTAGTTTTATTCACTGGTACAAGTTACGCAGCAGAGATAAATATTGGCGTGATAGACGTACGAACGATTGTCGCGAGCACACCACAGCGAGAGTCAATCGCTCTGACACTGCAAACTGAATTCAAAGAGCGGGGCGAATCGCTCAAAGCTATGGAAGATGAAATCAAGAAAATGGAAGAGCAGCGTCGCAACGATGCGCCGACAATGTCTGCACAGCAGATGACCGATCTGGTTCGTAACATGGAATCTAAAGTAGCTACTTATGAATTAGATAAGAAGGCGCTTCAAGAAGATTACAAGCGTCGCAACGAAGAAGAGCAACGCAAGCTTCTAACCCTGACTAAGAAAGCAATCGATCAGGTAGCTGCCAACGAGGGACTTCAGCTAATACTGCAAAGTGAATCGATAGCTTATGTAGCTCCGAAGCTTGATGTTACTAATAAGGTAATCGCGTTAATGTCGGAGCCAAACTTTAAATAAGTTTAGGCTGATGTTAATTGCCTATGGTTAGTCTCGGAGATTTGGCGAACATCATCGGTGCAGAATGTATCGGTGATACAGAATGCATCATTGATTCTATTGCCGATCTTCGAGAGGCCACTCAGGGACAAATCAGTTTCCTGACCTCAACTAAATATATACCCCATCTCGAACATACCAACGCTTCCGCTGTAATTACCACCGCCTCTCTGGCAAAAGAGAAGCTGGGTAATTTTTTGGTCATGAAAGATCCCTATCTGGGCTATGCCAAAGCAGCGCAATATCTGGCTGATATTCCTAAACCTGCGAATGGCATTCATCCATCCGCTAGCATCGCTGAAGATGCCACCATAGGGGAGAATGTAGCAGTTGGCGCGCATAGTGTCATTGAGTCTGGCGCAGTGATCGGTGCAGGTACTTGCATAGGCCCACAGGTTTTTATCGGTCAGAACAGCCGTATTGGTGAGAATTCTCTCATATACCCTCAAGTTGCTATCTATCACGACGTTAGCATTGGTGTACGGGCGATTATTCATAGCCATGCGGTCATTGGCTCGGATGGTTTTGGCTACGCTAATGAGTCTGGTTCTTGGGTCAAAATTCCTCAGTTAGCGGGTGTCACCATTGGTGATGATTTTGAGATGGGTGCCAATTCAGCGATCGACAGGGGCGCTTTAACGGATACGACTATCGGTAATGGTGTGATTTTAGATAATCTTATTCATATTGCCCACAACGTGAGCTTGGGCGATAATTTAGCCATGGCAGCCATGAGTGCTATTGCCGGTGGTACCAAGATAGGTAAGGGCTCAACACTCGCAGGTCGAGCCAGTGTTATCGGACACCTGGATATATGTGATAATACCCATATTTCAGTGAATACCTTGGTGACTAAATCAATAGATGAACCAGGCGTGTATTCATCGGGAGATGTCGCAATTCCCGGTAAAGCCTGGAAAAGAAAACTAGTGCGAATTAATCAACTGGATACTCTGTATCAAAGAGTAAAAGAACTCGAAAAAACAATAACCCAGTTGACAGCAGATAGAGAGAATAATAATGACTGATCAAGCATTAACCAGAGAAATGTCATCATTGGACATCCACGAGATTTTAGAGCATTTACCCCATCGTTATCCGTTCTTGTTAATTGATAAGGTGGTGGATTATGAGGTGGGAGAATTTCTCCACGGTATAAAAAATGTTACCTACAACGAGCCTTGCTTTACAGGACATTTTCCCCACAGACCTGTATTTCCTGGTGTGCTCTTACTTGAGGCATTAGCACAGGCAACCGGAATCCTCGGTTTTAAGACCATGGGTACCAAGCCTGATGACAAGTCATTATATTATTTTGTAGGCATCGATGGTGCACGTTTCAAACGGCCAGTCGAGCCAGGTGATGTTGTCCATTTGCATGTAACTCAAACCAAACGTAAACGTGATATCTGGTTTTTCAAAGCCAGAGCAGAAGTAGAGGGTAAGGTCGTTTGTTCAGCTGATCTGATGTGTGCTCACAAAGAGATCGTCTAATATGATTCATCCAACCGCCATTGTTGATGAAAATGCCAAACTTCACGAATCAGTGGCGGTAGGGCCCTATTCGGTGATCGGACCCGATGTCACAATCGATGAAGGCACCCGAGTAGCGAGTCACGTGGTGATCAATGGTCACACCACGATCGGTAAGAACAATACCATTTATCAGTTTGCTTCAATCGGAGAGGTGAATCAGGATAAAAAATATGCTGGTGAGCCAACCCAAACAATTATCGGTGATAACAATGTGTTCCGCGAATGCTGTACTGTGCATCGAGGCACAGTGCAAGATGATGGTATTACTGAAATTGGTTCTGATAATCTGGTTATGTGTTATACCCACATCGCCCATGACGTAAAAATTGGTAATCGGGTAATTCTGGCGAATAACACCACCCTTGCGGGTCACGTGCATATTGGTGACTGGGCTATTCTGGGTGGCTTTGCAATGGTGCATCAGTTTGTGCATATCGGTGCCCACGCATTCACTGCAATCAATAGCATTGTTCTGAAGGATATCCCGCCCTATGTCATGGTGGAAGGTCGTCCAGCAGCGCCCAGAACAATCAATAGTGAGGGTTTGAAGCGGCGAGGTTTTAGTGGTGATGCCATATTATCGATAAAGCGAGCTTTCAAATCACTGTATCGAAAGCAATTGTCATTGGATAAAGCGCTTGAGCTAATTGCGGAAGAATCTGCCGTCAGTCCAGAGCTTAATATCATCTCAGAATTCGTCGAAAACTCCACCCGCGGTATTATCCGTTAACCACATATCAGATGACACAAGGTCCGCTAAAGATCGCGATTGTTGCCGGTGAAAGTTCAGGCGACAACTTAGGTGTCGATTTAATCAGCGCCCTGAAACAACAGTATCCCGATGCCGAATTCAAAGGTATCGCCGGTCCACGTATGCAATCTGCGGGTTGTGAAAGCTGGTACGCCATGGATGAACTGGCTGTCATTGGAGTATGGGCGATTTTAAAGAAGCTGCGCTATTTTATTCAGATGCGTAAGGAATTGGCACAGAAGATAAGCGACTGGCAGGCTGATGTATTCATTGGTATGGATGCCCCGGAATTTAATCTAGATCTTGAGGGTATGCTCAAACGACAGGGCATTCCGACCGTACATTATGTTAGTCCATCGGTGTGGGCATGGCGCAAGAATCGTATCCATAAAATCAAAGCAAATGTTGACCTTATGTTGACTCTCTTACCCTTTGAGGAGGCGATTTATCATGACCATCAGATACCCGTTTGCTGTGTCGGCCATCCACTAGCAGAGCAATTTGCGATGGAGCCTGATCCATCGGAAGCGGTAGCCATGCTTAATGTCTCACCGCTCGAGCAGACGCTGGCTGTATTGCCAGGTAGTCGTATGAGTGAGATTGAGCACTTAGGTCATTTGTTTCTTGAGGTCATCGCCAAAGTTCAGGAGCATAAGCCTAACCTGAAGGCGAATATCGCTTGCGCCAATGAGCGGATACGGGAAAAATTACAAACCTTCATTAATGGCATGGAGAATCCTCCCATCGCGCACTTACATCTCGGGAAGAGCCGCGAAATTATGATGTCCTCCAGTGTCATTCTTGTGGCCTCTGGCACCGCGACACTCGAAGCACTGTTGTGTAAACGCCCGATGATTGTGGCATACAAGGTGTCAGCGCTGAGCTATGCCATATACAGCCGACTGGTCAATATTAAGCATTTCTCGCTCCCTAATTTACTCTCAGATGTTCCGATTGTTCCTGAACTGATCCAGGCAGATGCAACGGTTGAATCCCTCGAAGCGGAAGTTAACAGAGCCTTAAAATATGGTATGACGCCCCAGTTGCGACATGACTACGACCGTATTCATGAGTCACTCCGCAGAGGCGGTGGTAAAGCTGCAGCTGAAGCGATATCGAAGCAATTCTTTAGTGAGTCGGCGGCATGATATTAGCTGGTGTTGATGAGGTTGGCAGGGGCCCGCTGGCGGGGCCTGTGGTGTCGGCTGCTGTGATCTTAGGACCCTCTCATGGTATTGAGGGCTTAACTGATTCCAAGAAGCTTACCCCCAAGCGTCGAGAAACACTGGCAGAGGAAATTAAACAGAAAGCAGTATGCTGGGCACTGGGTCGTGCAGAAGTGGCAGAAATCGATACGATAAACATTCTGCAAGCAAGCCTGCTATCGATGACCCGAGCAGTAGAGGCGCTATCGCAGACACCAGACAAAGTATTAGTCGATGGCAATAAATTACCCAAGCTGAGCATCCCCGCTGAAGCTATTGTGAAAGGTGATTTATATGTCGAAGAAATAAGCGCTGCCTCAATTATTGCTAAGGTCACCCGTGATAGTGAAATGAAAATCTATGCCGAGCAATATCCACACTATGGATTCGAGCGCCATATGGGGTATCCTACGGCATATCATTTAGCTGCATTAAAAGCGCATGGTATTTGTGAAATCCATCGTCGCTCCTATGCTCCGGTTCAAAAACAAATGGCTTTAGACCTCGAATAACAATGACCAGTCAATCCACCTTCATTCACTTAAGAAACCATTCAGAATTCTCTATGGTGGATGGCATATTACGGCATAAACCCCTGATCGAGCGGTGTAGCGAGCTAGACTATCCTGCGATTGCTATGACCGATCAGAGTAATTTATGTGGCCTGGTCAAGTTTTATCGCGCGGCCATTGCCGGTGGTGTCAAACCCATAATCGGCGTTGATGCCTGGATTCAGGATAGCGAGATAAGTGATGCCGTCACGCGCGTGGTGTTTCTGTGCCAGAATGACACAGGCTATCGCAATCTAACGCGACTCATATCACGCTCATATACCGAAGGTCAGAAGCAGGGTAAGGCGATCATTCAATTTGCATGGTTACACCAGTGGAGTGAGGGACTGATCGTATTATCAGGGGGGCGCGAGGGTTTAATTGGTCAGTCGTTACTGAACAACCAAATGGAAGTGGCGAGTCAATCACTCGGGCGCTGCAAGGCATTGTTTGCCGATCGTTTCTATCTTGAAGTTCAGCGTACCGGCCGTGCTCAGGAAGAAGATTATATTCATCAAATTGTGGCCATGGCCAATGGTTCGAATACCGCCATCGTTGCAACCAATGACGTTCATTTCTTACTGGAAGAGGATTTTGAGGCCCATGAGGCTCGGATTTGCATCGGCATGGGCCGTACGCTCGATGATCCAAGACGACCCAAACTGTATTCCGATCAGCAATACCTCAAGTCAACTGAGGAAATGCAAGCGCTTTTCGCTGATCTACCGGAGGCTCTGGAGAACACAGTAGAAATAGCCAAACGATGCACGGTCGAATTAGAACTTGGCAAAAACTCCTTGCCTGAGTACCCAGTGCCTGAAGGTATGACGATAGCCGAATTTCTTGAGCAGGAATCTCGTCAGGGCTTGGAAAAACGACTCAAGCAACTCTATTCAGATGAGGAAATAGCGACGCATCGGCAAGAATACGAGGAGCGTTTACAAGTCGAGCTCGACGTAATCAACAACATGGGTTTTCCGGGCTACTTTTTAATCGTTGCAGATTTTATTCAATGGGCCAAAAAAAATCAGGTGCCCGTTGGGCCGGGGCGTGGTTCAGGGGCAGGCTCACTGGTTGCCTATGCGCTTGAGATTACCGATCTGGATCCCTTGGAGTACGGTTTACTCTTTGAGCGTTTCCTCAATCCTGAGCGTGTTTCCATGCCCGATTTTGATGTCGACTTCTGCATGGATGGCCGTGACAGGGTGATTGACTATGTGGCACAAAAATATGGCCGTGATGCGGTCTCTCAGATCATCACCTTTGGCACCATGGCTGCCAAGGCGGTTGTTAGAGATGTTGGTCGTGTCATGGGTCATCCCTTCGGTTTCACTGATTCTATTGCCAAGCTGATTCCATTCGAGATAGGGATTACCCTAGACAAGGCATTCGAGAAAGAGGATAAAATCAGGGAGCGTTACGAAAACGAAGAGGAGTTTCGTGATCTCTGGGATATGGCGCTGAAACTTGAGGGGATCACACGACAGGCCGGCAAACACGCCGGTGGTGTTGTT
>CAXRAF010000031.1:0-7104 GCA_964228485.1 Alteromonadales bacterium
TCAAATTGCCGATAAAATGCAAGCTCGGCTGGCAGAGCTCACCGATGTCATCAGTCAGTCCATGGGCTGTCCCAGACATTTTGCTGAGCAGGTTCAAGTTCAAAGTGCCATTGATGCTTTTCGAAGTTTCGCAGACCTGACTTATGTTGTAGCCACGCAAGAAATGGTCAATGGCACCATTCATGCCTACTCACCGATAGGCGTATGCGTGTTAATCAATCCCTGGAATTATCCACTGTCACAGCTAGTCGGTAAGCTAGGTCCTGCCTTGGCCGCTGGCTGTACCGTGGTGGTTAAACCGGCCGAGCAAACACCGATACAGGATCTGCTCTTGGCAGATATATTCACCGAAGTGGCTGCACCCAAAGGAATTTTTAATGTGATTACCGGCGTGGGAAATGACATTGGTGCCTATCTATGCGCTCACCCAGATGTGAGTATGGTGTCATTTACTGGCTCGACAGCGGCAGGCGTTAAGGTGGCAGAGGCTGCTGCCGGCTCAGTCAAGCGTGTGTGTCAGGAGCTTGGCGGGAAATCACCCTATATCATCACAGAAGATGCCGATTTAGCGGCAGCGGTGAAGTACGGCGTGCAGGATGTTATGTTCAACTCTGGTCAGACCTGTTGTGCGCTGACACGCATGCTTGTCCATGAATCGCGTTACGAAGAGGCTGTCTCTCTCGCCAAACAGGTTGCTGAGGCTAATGTCATTGGCTCACCCAATGATCCCGATACCACGATGGGCCCCCTGAGTTCGAAACTTCAACAACAACGCGTCAGAGACTACATTAACCGGGGTATTGCAGAGGGTGCCAGGCTGGTTACCGGTGGTATTGATTTACCTGAGTCATTAAGTGAGGGCGCCTATGTGTTACCAACTATATTTGCAGATGTTGAGAATCACATGGCGATCGCCCGCGAGGAAATTTTTGGCCCGGTTTTATGTATCATGTCATACAAGGATATTCAGCAGGCAATAGCGATCGCTAATGATACCGAGTACGGACTATCCTCGGGTGTTTACGCCAAAGACACTGAGTCAGCGGTGAACATTGGTCGCCAGATACAGGCTGGTCAATGCTATGTTCAAGGCAGTTACTTCAATAGCGATGCACCGTTTGGCGGATTTAAGCAATCAGGTAACGGTCGTGAATGGGGGATGGAAGGACTGCGAGAATACCTCGAAGTTCAGGCGGTGATCACACAATAAGGTAATACTATGAGCACGACACATACACATGAAAAGACACTGGCTAGACGAGATATCTTTTTATATTGCGTCTCGGCCGTGCTCCTACTTGATACTTTGGCTGCTGGTGCTGTCATGGGACCGACCATCGTTTTTTGGTGGTTAATATTAACCCTCTTATTCTTATTACCCTTTGGCGCGATTAGTACCGAACTTGGCGTGCATTATCCAGAGCAGGGTGGCATTTATGCTTGGGTGAAACGCGCCTATGGTGCGCAAATGGCCTCTCGTATAAGTTGGTATTATTGGGCCAATGTGGCGGTTTGGATACCGGCGATTTTCATTCTGTTTTCAGGAATTTTCTCACAACTATTTTTTCCAGAGATGTCACTTAACGCTCAAATCACCTTGGGCGTAGTACTAATCTGGGTCGTGACCTTTACCAATATTATGACGCTGAACATCGGTAAATGGATCCCGAATCTCGGTGCGATCATCAAGCTACTAATCTTTGTCGTGCTTATCATTGGCGCCATTCAGTATGGGCTGGCAAACGGCATCGCCAACGAATTTACGCTCGCTACGATGATCCCCTCTACCGAGAATGGTGGCTTGAGCCTGCAATACCTGCCAGCCGTTGTTTATGGCATGTTAGGCTTCGAGCTGGCATCGGCCTCAAGCGAGGAGATGAATGACCCTAAGCGCGATTTACCCAAGGCAGTATTCAGTTCTATATTTGTCGTGGTTGCTGCCTACATACTGGCAACCTCTGCCATTCTGATAGCTATCCCAGCCGCCAATGTTGATGTCGTTGATGGCTTGATAGACACTTTTGTGTTGCTATTCGCTGACTCAGAAATCGGCATGTCAGCCGTTATTATCCTGGGGGTAGGTGCTCTGTATACCTTTTTTTCTAATGGTGCGACCTGGGCGATGGGTGCTAACAGAGCAGCAGCAGAAGCGGCCATTGATAAGGAGTTACCGGCATTCTTGGCTATCGAGACGCGTCATGGCACCCCTCTCGGAGCCGCGGTGAGTATGGGTGTAGCTGCCTCAGTCATGCTGATTCTTTATGGTGTAATAGCCACAACAAATGAAGATTTATTTTGGACATTATTCGCGTTTTCCGGTGTTATCTTCATGATCCCTTATGTGGTGATGTGTCTGGCATTCATTAAAATAAGGCAACAGGACAGTGTACTTGCAAATGACGGTTTTCGTCTTCCCGGAGGACCGGGGTTTGTTCGAGGAGCCTCATATCTTTGTGCATTCATCCTGTCATTGACCATTTTACTATTCATGTGGACACCGGGTGAGGCGATTCATTGGGAAGTTGTCTGGGGTTCACTAACGGTGGTTGTGCTAGGCGAAATCATCATAAAAACTGGTGAGAAAACGGCATGAGTTCATCTCAGGCACAACGCACCAAGCAAATAATCAACCTCACCAAATCCGTCGGTGAGGATGATTTTTACAGTAACCTGAATCAGCTGTTCCAACTGCACTTTGATTATGATGAATTGCTGGTGTTGCATATGAGTCGTCAGTCGAGCGTTAAATTACTATTTCGTTATGGTAAGGATGGAGTAAAAAATCGCTTGCAGGGTGAGGATTCATGGCGCTACCTGACACGCCTCTATGTTCTGGATCCTTTCTATCGCCACTATGCTGACCGCAATCAATTTGGATTTTTCACGCTCGATGCGATTGGTCCCGAAGAATTTGAATCGATCTATAATTCGTACTTCAACTTTCTGGATCTGTCCGATGAAATCGGCTATCTGTTTGATTTACAAGACGGCACCTGTTTACACATTGACATGTCACGCTTTGGCACTGAGCAGAAGTTTGCGCGTGAGAGTCTCGAATATCTTGAAGAGATTTGTGATTCATTAACGGCGCTGGTGGTTGAGCACCACAGCAACCGTCAATTTGATCATCTGGCGCATGTTTCTGATGTTGAGAAGGTCGTCAGGAATTTTGGCAAGGATTTGTTAACAAACAAGGAGTATCAGGTGTGTCAGCTACTACTTCAGGGCTACTCGACCAAGAATATTGCTGAGAAAATGCACATCGGTTACGAAACAGTGAAGATGCATAAGAAAAATATTTATAGCAAAACCTACATGTCATCGCAATCGGAATTATTGGCGCTATTCATTGATATTCTGCAGCAAGAGCAACTCAATACAGAGATAGATTTGCTCCAGCATCACATACAAAAAATCTAATCTGCCCCCAGCAGGGGGTAGTCAATCTGGCTAATTGCAGTAACGTAACAACATGCTAAATGTTGCCACTGCACTCCAACACACCAAGTTTCATCCGTACTGGTTAGATACCCTCAACCGGACCAAGCCAGGTCCGTCATTGACCGAGGATACAAGTACTGATCTATTGATCATTGGGGGCGGCTTCACCGGTTTATGGGCGGCTGTTCAAGCCAAGGAATTACAACCTGACCGGGTGGTGATGCTCATTGAAGCGAATACTATTGCCGTGGGGGCTTCTGGCAGACCCGGTGCCATATTATCCACATCCCTTATGCATGGCATGAGCAACGCCAGTCGGCTATATCCAGAAGAATTAGCGGAGTTAGAGGCGCTCGGTAAAAGTAATATGGATGGTTTTCGAGCCACGATTGAACGCTACAATATCGATTGTGATGTCGAGTGGAGTGGTGAGTTGACTGTTGCGGTTGGTGCGCATGGAGTGCAAGATATTGCCCAAGAATATCAACTTTACAAACAACATGGTCATGATGCCCATTTGTTAGACGCTGAGCAACTTGAGGCGGAGATCAAGTCTCCTCTGTTTGCCGGTGGCCTTTGGTCCAAGCAACGATCCGGTATCATTAACCCAGCCAAACTAGCCTGGGGTTTGAAACTGGTCGCAGAGCAACTAGGTGTTAGGATTTTTGAAAATACGCCTATGCTGCGAAGTCACCGACTGATTGACAGAGTCATGGTCAGCACACCTAAAGCGACAATATCGGCGGCAAAAATTATTCTCGCGACCAATGCCTTTACCAAACATACAAAAAAGGTGGCCTCCCGTGTTGCAGCGATTCGTGATCGCATTATTATGACCGAACCCCTCACTGACGAACAGCTCAGTCGGATTGGTTGGCAGAATCGACAGGGCATTTACGATACCCGAACACAACTCAATTACATGCGCTTGACGCGCGATAACCGGATTTTATTCGGTGGTCGCTTAGGTTATTTCTTCAATAATGAGACCGATCCTCAGGAAGATAAAACCGCTAAGCCATTTTTACCGCTCGCTGAAGCATTTGTTAAAACATTCCCAACATTGCATGATGTCAGCTTCTCGCATGCCTGGAGTGGCCCCATTGCCTTAACCACGCGGATGGCGGTGCATTTTCAGCATTACCACCGGGGGAGAATGATTTACGCGGGTGGATACTCAGGATTTGGTGTTACTGCGAGCCGTTTCGCAGCGCGAGTCGCTCTGGCGATTGTCGACGATGTTGATATTCCTGAACGGCAATTAACCTTCGCAAAAACATTACCTACCTGGATACCCCCAGAGCCATTCCGGTGGTTGGGGGCAAAGATTACTATGTACGCACTGGACACCTGTGATGACAAGAAAGGTTGGCGACTGTGGTGGTTGAAAATGATCGATGCGATTGGGTTTCCTTTGAAACCTTAGCTATGATGGGACTCTTGTTTGGTGAGCTTGCATGAACATTTTGCGCTGGTCGCCTGTAATTTAGGAACTTGATACGAGACATTATTAATGGACAATTTTACCTACAAACGCAGAAACGCCATGGGCGGCACACAACCGCTCGAAGACTGGGGTATGGACTCAGAATACGGTGTGTTGAAGGATGTTTTGATTGGTCCGATGGATAATTACTCATGGCAAATGGGTAATGCCATGTCACGTCGCTCGGTCCGACTAGGTCGACAATTCGATATCGAGGTTGCCCGTCGTCAATATCAAGAGATGTTGAGTGCCTATCGTGAGGCCGGAGTCACCCCCCATTTGTTGAAACCAGATGCTAATTTGCCCTATCAAATCTACGCGCGTGACTCATCAGTGATGACACCGTGGGGACCGGTGGTCACGCAACTATTCAGTCCATGGCGACGTGGCGAATGGGTCGAGGTGGTCAAGTTCTATCAATCAATGGATATACCACTTTACGATATTATCACCGCCGGATCATTTGAGGGCGGCGATTTCATGGTGCTCGAACCCGGCGTGATTTTATGTGGCTACACCGGTGAGCGAACCTCAGAGGCTGGCATGTTACAGATGAAAGCCTGGGTTGAGTCTGAGGGGTGGGAGTTTAAGGCATATCAGTTTGACCCGTACTTTTTACACATTGATGTCAAGGTCGCTATGTTAGCTGAGAAGCTTGCGGCAGTGTGCACTCAGGCCGTAGAGGATGAATTACTGGATTGGTTCAAGTCTAAAAACATTGAAATCATTGATATCTCATATCGCAGTGTTTTGGAACTTGGTGTAAATGTGGTTGCATTGGGGGACGACAGAGTGATGATCCCAGAGCAAAGTAATGAGCTTGTGACCAAAGCGAAAGCACATGGTTTGGAGGTCTTTGCGCCTGACTTGTCGATGTTTACATCCGGTGGCGGAGGCATTCACTGTATGTGCCAGCCACTCAAACGGGAACCGGCTTAGGAATATCTGATGCTAGCGATTAATGCTGAGCGCCTATGGCAATCGATCATGACAATGGCCGAGATTGGGGCCACTGAAAAAGGCGGAAGTAATCGTCAGGCGCTGACGGATCTGGATAAGCAAGGCCGCGCCCTGTTAATTAACTGGGCCACTGAGATTGGTTGTGAATATCGCTATGATCAAATGGGGAATCTCTTCATTCGTTATGGAGGTCAGCATGAATCTGCTCCGTCGGTCCTGATTGGCAGCCATCTTGACACACAGCCTACGGGTGGAAAATTTGATGGGGTCTATGGAGTACTGGCTGGGTTAGAGGTGATGCGCACGCTGCATGAATCTGAGACTACACTACAGCATAGTATTGAGTTGGCGGTCTGGACCAATGAGGAAGGCGCTCGATTCTCGCCGGCGATGATCGGGTCCGGGGTTTGGTGCGGTGAGTTTGAGTTAGATTATGGTTGGACTCGCAGTGATAAGAATAATGTGACGATTCAACAGGAATTATCGCGACTGGATATGCTCGGTGATGCTCCCTGTGAACCGTTCCCGGTTAAGGCGGCCTTTGAGCTACACATTGAGCAGGGCCCTATTCTAGAGCAAGAGCAGTTACAGATTGGTGTGGTAGAAGGGGTACAGGGGATCCGCTGGTATGATCTGATCCTTCATGGCCAGCCGGTTCATGCCGGACCGACACCGATGCAACAGAGGCAGGATCCGGTAGCCGCCATGAGTGCGATTTGTCAGGATCTATATCAACTCGCTGATAACTATGCGCCATGGGCACGTGTGACTTTCGGTGATATACATATTGAGCCGGGTGCCAGAAATACCGTGCCGGAACGTTTGACCTTGGCGGTTGATCTACGTCATCCGGATAACATGGTCCTTGCGGAAATGGATCAACAATTTCGTCAACTCGTAGAAATGCATAGCAATAAACAGTCTGTTAACTATGATATTCATGATGAATGGCATTCGCCTGCGATTAATTTCGCCAGTGACTGTATTACAGCCATATCAGATAGTGTGAACGACTATGGTTACTCACATCAGCAAATGTTTAGCGGCGCCGGACATGATTCAGTTTATGTGTCTAAAGTCGCACCCACCGCAATGATTTTTATACCCTGTGAAGGAGGTATAAGTCATAACGAGGAGGAGAATGCCTCCTATGAAGATATTGCAGCAGGTGGTAATGTGTTGCTTGGCGCTGTAATTCGAATGGCGTGCTGATATTC
>CAXRAF010000032.1:0-8365 GCA_964228485.1 Alteromonadales bacterium
TTCGGTGGTGAGTCTTCCGGACATATCATTTGTCTGGATAAAGCAACCACCGGTGATGGCATTGTCTCTGCGCTCCAAGTCGTTGACGTGATGGTTAAATCAGGGCTAAGCCTGGCAGAGCTAGCGGGTGGCATGACCATGTATCCGCAAACCATGATCAACGTACGTCTCAATGGTACCGATCGAAGTGCGGCAGACATTTGTAATGACGCATCAGTAGTGCAAGCGGTGCAAGATGTTGAAGCGAAGCTCAAAGATGAGGGCAGAGTCTTGCTCCGCGCCTCTGGCACTGAGCCGCTGATACGCGTTATGGTTGAGGGTGTTGATGACAAATTGGTGGCAGCTTATAGCCAAGAAATCGCAGATGTGGTTTCCAAATGTGTTGCTTAGATAAATAAACCCGTTCTGAGGGGCATTCAGCCTAACTATTCCTTGTATATTAGGCGTGTCTCAGTTAGGATATGCGCCGCTCAGAAATTCGGGTAAACGATCAGGAAATGGATATGTCTAGTCGAGTAAAAATTGCCGCTGGTAACTGGAAAATGCATGGTAGTTTCGCTAACAATGAAGCGTTACTCTCTGCCATTCATAACCAAGCTGGCGATGTATCTGGTGAGGTCATGGTTTTTGCGCCGGCATTATACCTGGATCGTCTGGTGCAATATGTACAGGATAATGATGCAAATATCATTATCGGCGCACAGAACCTATCTGAATTTGAGCAGGGCGCATACACGGGAGAGGTGTCTGCTGCCATGTTAGCGGATGTCGGTTGCACTCATGTGCTGGTCGGACATTCAGAGCGTCGCAGCCTGTATCATGAGTCTGATGATGTGGTGGCGAAAAAAGCCGCAGCCGCTTTGGTAGAAGGACTCATGCCGGTGGTATGTTGTGGTGAGACGTTAGAAGAGCGTCAGGCAGATGAAACAATGGCCGTTGTCCTGCGTCAACTGGATGCCGTAGCTAACGAAATAGGTTATACAGAATTATGTCGGGCCATTATTGCCTATGAGCCGGTTTGGGCCATTGGCACAGGTCAAACAGCCACGCCTGAGCAAGCTCAGGATGTACATGAGCAAATTAGAGCTCATCTGGCAAAACAGAACATGGAATTAGCGAGTCAAACGCGCATCCTTTATGGTGGCAGCGTTAATGGAGACAACGCCAGCGAGCTGTTTTCCATGGCTGATATCGATGGTGGATTAGTGGGCGGTGCCTCACTAAAGGCAGAGTCATTTGTGGCTATCTGTCATGCAACAGGGTAATTAAAATGTACGAAATATTTTTAGTTGTTTATCTGGTTATCGCAATTGCGCTGATTGGATTTATCTTACTGCAGAAGAGTAAGGGTGCAGGCATGGGTGCTAGTTTCGGTGCAGGTGCATCGGGCACAGTGTTTGGCTCAAGTGGTTCAGGTAATTTTCTGACTAAAACCACGACATTATTAGCGATTGGCTTTTTTGGGGTTGCGCTCGCATTGGGTAACATGACGTCAAACCGTGAAGTATCCAATACCGGTTCGGATCTGTTTACAGAAGAAGACCTCAAGCCAGCGAATGAATCAGAAATGCCAGCAGCGGCACCTCAGACAGAAATCCCAGCTGAGATTCCTGCGGCTACTACAACAGAAACAGAAATTCCGGTACCTGCAGAAGAAGATGCTGAAGAGGTACCTGAAAAGAAAGATGAGCCCTCATCTTAAGCTATTGATTGCCGAAGTGGTGGAATTGGTAGACACGCTGTCTTGAGGGGGCAGTAGCGCAAGCTGTGCCGGTTCAAGTCCGGCCTTCGGCACCAATCTAATCAAGCCTTACTCCATGAGTGAGGCTTTTTTGTTTCTGTGAAATACCTATCATGAGACATAGCTGTCTGTGTCGTACAAAAAACAGCCAATCGTATTAAATTTTGAACGCAAAAAAAGCTCCAATTTGTTGAATATATGTTAGAATTCATCGCAAAAATAAAACCTATAATAATTCACCTAAATTTGACCCAAGGGAACAACGTATGCTGGAAAATTATTTACCAGTTTTGATTTTTATTTTGGTTGGTTTTGGTTTCGGTACCATGCTGATCGTCGTCGGTCTGACGATTGCACCTAATAAACCTGATGAGGACAAAATTGCGCCGTACGAGTGTGGCTTCGACGCCTTTGAAGATGCGCGCATGAAGTTCGATGTTCGTTTCTATCTGGTCGCTATCCTGTTCATCATTTTCGATTTAGAAGTTGCCTTTCTTATACCCTGGGCGGTTGTGTTCCAGGAAATTGGGATGTTTGGCGTTTGGACGATGGCTGTTTTCCTAGGGTTGTTAGTGGTTGGCTTCCTCTATGAGTGGAAGAAAGGAGCATTGGAATGGGAATAGAAGGTAAATTAGACGAAGGTTTCATCACTACGTCGGTTGATACCTTACGTAACTGGGCTCAGACAGGCTCGCTATGGCCAATGACATTTGGTCTAGCCTGTTGTGCGGTTGAGATGATGCAGGCCGGTGCACCGCGTTATGATTTAGACCGCTTCGGAATTATTTTCCGTCCAAGTCCACGCCAATCAGATTTGATGATTGTTGCTGGTACGCTAACCAACAAAATGGCGCCAGCCTTGCGTCGAGTATATGACCAGATGCCAGAACCACGCTGGGTTCTATCAATGGGCTCATGTGCCAACGGTGGTGGTTACTATCACTACTCTTACTCGGTCGTTCGAGGATGTGATCGCATCGTACCGGTAGACATTTATGTCCCGGGTTGCCCTCCAACCGCAGAAGCGTTGCTTTATGGCTTACTTCAGCTACAGCAAAAGATCCGTCGCACGAACACCATTGCTCGTGAGAAGGTGACGGAGGCCGTGGCATGAGTCCAAAAATGTTGATTGCTGCCCTTGCTGAGTCCTTCGGTGACCTTATCGAAGACTCAAAGCTGGAATACAATGAAGTCACCATTGAAGTTTCGCCTAAAAATTTAATCGAAGTCTCTGAGCGTCTCCGTGATGAACCTCAGTTTGGCTTCACGATACTAATTGACCTATGTGGTGTTGATTATAGTGCCTATGGCATGACACAGTGGTCCACTGAATCAGCGACTGGTGAAGGCTTTAGTCGCGGTGTTGACCGCACCCTTGAGTTTGAGCGTCAGTGGACTAAAGCACGCTTTGCCTCTGTTATGCATTTGCTATCAATTGATAACAACCACCGTGTACGTGTTAAGACCTTTGTTGACGAGAATGATTTACGTATTCCAACTGTGACGCCAGTTTGGCCTGGTGCTGATTGGTTCGAGCGCGAATCATTTGATCTATTTGGCATTCTCTATGAGGGCCATGAAGATTTACGTCGGATCCTCACGGACTATGGCTTTGTAGGACATCCATTCCGCAAAGATTTCCCACTTATTGGTCATCTGGAAATGCGTTATGACGCCACAGAAAAGCGTTGTGTTTACGAGCCTGTGTCCATTGAAGAACGCATTAATGTACCGCGCGTTATCCGTGATGACTTGAGATACGGCGCTGAAGAAGAGCAAGGTGCGGAGTAAGACAGATGACAGAAATTAGAAACTATACTCTGAACTTTGGACCACAGCATCCGGCTGCTCACGGGGTACTTCGTATGGTACTCGAGCTTGATGGTGAGACAATCGTTCGCGCTGACCCGCATATTGGTTTACTCCACCGTGCAACAGAAAAGTTAGCAGAAGCTAAACCATTCCAGCACTCAATACCCTACATGGATCGTCTCGATTACGTTTCGATGATGTGTAACGAGCATGGTTATGTGTTAGCCATGGAAAAGTTAATGGGCATTCAGGTGCCGATTCGAGCACAATACATCCGTGTCATGTTCGATGAAGTAACACGAATCATGAACCACCTCATGTGGCTTGGTGCCCACGGTCTGGATATCGGTGCGATGACGATGTTCATCTACTGTTTCAGAGAGCGTGAGCCTTTGATGGATTGTTACGAGGCAGTATCGGGTGCGCGTATGCACGCAGCTTACTATCGTCCAGGTGGCGTTTATCGTGACCTACCAAACGAGATGCCAAAATATGAAGCCTCGCGCTGGCACAGTCAAAAAGAAGTTGATCAGCTCAACGAAGATCGTGAAGGTAGTCTGTTAGATTTCCTTGAGCGCTTCATTGATCGTTTCCCTAAGTGTGTTGACGACTATGAAACACTCCTGACTGATAACCGTATCTGGAAGCAGCGTACGGTTGATATTGGTATTGTTACGCCAGAGCGTGCACAGGCACTGGGCTTTACTGGTCCAATGTTACGTGGCTCAGGTATCGCTTGGGACCTGCGTAAAAAACAACCTTATGAAGTATATGACCAGTTAGATTTTGACATTCCAATTGGTACCAATGGTGACTGCTACGACCGCTATCTGGTTCGCGTTGAAGAGATGCGCCAGTCAGCTAAAATTATTAAGCAATGTATCACCTGGTTGAAAGCCAATCCGGGTCCAGTCATTGCCGATGATCACAAGGTTACACCGCCTCCACGTGCGACCATTAAGGACGACATGGAGAGCCTAATTCACCACTTTAAGATTTTCACAGAAGGTTACTCAGTTCCTGAAGGCGATGCTTATGCTGCCATCGAACATCCGAAAGGTGAGTTTGGTGTGTACTTAGTATCAGACGGTGCTAATAAGCCTTACCGACTAAAGATTCGTGCGCCCGGCTTTGCCCATTTGTCAGCAATGAATGAAATGGTCTCGGGTCATATGTTGGCTGACGTAGTGGCAGTCATCGGAACACAAGATATTGTATTTGGGGAGATTGATCGCTAATGACTGATTCAGCGACTGCAAAGAAGTCTCTAACTGAAATGCTTCCTGAAGAAGCAATTCAAGAAATAGAAGTATGGTTGGCAAAATATCCAGCCGATAGAAGACGTTCAGCCGTCATGGCCAGCCTGATGATTGCGCAGAAAAACAACAAAGGTTATCTGTCGCAAGAATTAATGGATGCCGTAGCTGATTACTTGGGTATTCCCCATGTAGCCGCTTATGAGGTGGCGACCTTCTATACCATGTATAACCATGAGCCTGTGGGCGAGCACGTTATCAATGTCTGTAACAATATTTCTTGCATGCTACGTGGCTGCGATGAGTTGATTGCGCATCTTGAAAAGCGCCTTGATATTAAAACGGGTCAAACCACAGCGGATAACAAGATCACACTGCGAACTGTTGAGTGTGCCGGGGCATGTGCTGGAGCACCTATGTGCGAGATTGATGAAGTTTATTATGAACACCTAACTGAGGAGAAGCTCGACAAGCTAGTCGATAATCTGCTCGGTAAGCAAGGGGAGGCATAACATGGAGCTGAATCAAGTTTGTTATCGAAATATTCACCTTGAAGAATCATGGACTCTGAAATCTTATGAGTCGATTGGTGGCTACAAAGTCTGGCGTAAAATCCTTGCGGAAAAAACACCGCCAGAAGAAATTATTGAAGAATTAAAACTGTCATCACTGCGTGGTCGCGGTGGTGCGGGTTTCCCAACCGGTCTGAAGTGGAGCTTTATGCCACGAAATGCCCCTGGTCAGAAATACATCGTCTGTAACTCTGATGAGGGTGAGCCAGGAACCTGTAAAGATCGCGATATCATGCGTTACAACCCACATCAGCTGATTGAAGGTATGGCGATTGGTGCCTACGTGATGGGTGCGACTGTTGGGTATAACTACATTCGTGGTGAGTTCTACGAGCCAATTGAGCGAGTTGAGAATGCGCTGGCCGAAGCACGCGAAGCAGGCTTATTGGGTAAGAATATTCTCGGCTCTGGTGTCGATGTTGATATCTTTAACCACCTTGGTGCCGGCGCTTATATTTGTGGTGAAGAGACGGCCTTGATTGAATCAATCGAAGGTAAGAAAGGTCAGCCACGTTTCAAGCCACCATTTCCAGCCAACTATGGCGTATTTGGTCGCCCAACGAATGTGAACAACACTGAAAGTTATGCCTCTGTACCAGTCATTCTGGAAAAAGGCGGTCAGTGGTTCCTCGATCAGGGTATTCCGAATAACGGTGGACAGAAAATTTTCTCAGTGACAGGTCATGTGAATAAACCCGGTAACTATGAAGTTCCACTGGGTATGCCGTTCAAAGATCTGCTTGAACTAGCGGGCGGTATGCTCGATGGCAAAAAGCTCAAAGCTGTGATCCCAGGTGGTTCATCTACACCGGTTCTTCCAGCTGATGTCATTATGGAATGCACCATGGACTACGACTCGCTCTCGAAAGCGGGTTCAATGCTAGGTGCGGGTTCAGTGATTGTCATGGCTGAAGGTACTGACATGGTTGAGGTGTTGGCTCGATTGTCGCACTTTTACTATGAGGAATCATGTGGTCAATGTACGCCATGTCGTGAGGGAACCGGTTGGTTATCCCGAATGGTTCACCGTATTTTGAATGGTCAAGGCACTCCCGAGGATCTCGATAAACTCGACTCGGTCGCCGGAAATATTATGGGGCGTACAATCTGTGCACTCGGTGATGCTGCTGCTATGCCAGTACAAGGCATGTTGAAGCATTATCGACATGAATTTGAAGCAAAAATAACAGGCTAAAAAAACAGGAATTACGATGGCAAGCATCGAAATTGATGGTATTAAACTAGAAGCAGAACCTGGCTCAATGATTATTGAGGCAGCTGATGAGGCCGGGATCAGTATCCCACGATTTTGTTATCACAAACGCCTCTCGGTCGCAGCCAACTGTCGCATGTGTTTGGTAGATGTTGCAAACCTACCCAAGCCAGTACCGGCATGTGCAACCCCAGTGTCTGATGGCATGACAATCAATACCCATTCCAAGCGCGCGCTGGATGCCCAGAAAGCGGTTATGGAATTCTTATTGATTAACCACCCACTCGATTGTCCGATTTGTGATCAGGGTGGTGAGTGTGAACTACAAGACGTTGCCATGGGCTACGGTAATGATGTCTCACGTTTTACTGAAGGTAAACGTGTCGTCGATGACAAGAATATTGGGCCACTCATTGCTACCGATATGACGCGCTGTATTCACTGCACGCGCTGCGTGCGTTTCGGTACTGAGATTGCGGGTATTCGAGAAATGGGTGAGACCGGTCGTGGAGAGCATATGCGCATCGGTACCTTTATCGAGAAGTCTATTGATTCAGAAGTCTCTGGCAATATCATTGACCTATGTCCTGTTGGTGCATTAACAGCAAAGCCATCCAAGTATCAGGCTCGTGCCTGGGAGATGGAGCAAACAGCTTCAGTCGCACCGCATGATTGTCTTGGTTCGAATGTTTTTGTTCATACACGTCGTAACGAAGTGATTCGTGTGGTACCACGTGATAATGATGATATTAATGAATGCTGGATTTCAGATCGGGATCGATTCTCTTACTCAGCATTGAACAAGTCGTCACGACTAACGACACCCATGGTGCGTGACAATGGCGAATTAAAGCAAACCTCATGGCAAGATGCCTTGAATGTATTAACGGATGGTGTGACTAAGGTTCTTGAGGTCAATGGTCAGGAATCTCTGGCTGCGCTAGCTTCACCAAGTGCCACGACAGAAGAGTTATTCTTACTACAGAAGCTTGTGCGTGGACTCGGCTCAAATAATATTGAGACTCGACTCAAGCGGCAGGACTTCAGCGCTGATGCTAACGATGCCCTGTATCCAAGTCTAGGTCGAAACGTGGTCGATTTGGAGCAAATGGAAGCGACCTTACTGGTTGGCTCTAATTTACGCAAAGAGCAGCCAATCGCAGCTGTCCATCTACGAAAGTCAACGTTCGATGGTGTGGTCATGGCTATCAACACCGAAGCCTACGATTACAATTTCAAGACCAAGCCGCAAGTAGTTGTCGATGGAAGTGAATTGCTATCCGCACTTGCCGGTGTTGCTGTTGCTTTGAGTAATATTGATGACGTTGATGCGCCATCTGAGGTTGCGGCATGGGGCATTACGCCAAGCGAAGACCAAATTAAAATTGCCAATACACTGCATGAGCGTGACAATGGCGCAATCATCTTCGGTCAGCAAGCATATAATCATGCTGATTACGCTAAATTAGCTGCCGTTGCACAATTGATCGCCAACATGTCGGGGGCCACATTTGGCTGTTTCTCAGATGGCGCAAATAGTGCTGGTGCTCATTTGGTTGGCGCGGTGCCATTCCGTGATGCTGCTCAAAATGTCACATCAGGCAAGTCACTGGATAAGTTAATAGCAGAGCAACCTAAAGTTGTAATACTCCATGGTATCGAGCCGAGCAAAGATATATCCGAGACGGCGGCTGAAGCGATTAAATCGGCTGATATGGTGATTGCACTGACAGCATTCGCTGACAACGAAACCCTCGATTTCGCCGACGTT
>CAXRAF010000033.1:0-7432 GCA_964228485.1 Alteromonadales bacterium
ACAGGCATCAAAGACACAGCGCCCAAGAAACATATCGGTATACCGACGATGACCCAAAAGGCCACTTTCAGTCTCAGGAATAAGGTCAGGATCAGAAATACCAACAGGGCACCCTGAAGCATATTTGAGATCATCATATCCAGACGACCTTTGAGATAAAACGACCGATCGCCCCAGACATCAAGTTTTAAGCCATCAGGCAGAGTCGCCTGTTTCTTTTCTATGTAGGCGCGAACTTGCTCGGAGGTTTTAATTTCGTTTTGATCACCAATTGCCACTACCTCGACCGTGGCAGTGGTCTTACCATTGAATCGCGAGAAACCCGATGTCTCGACAAAATCATCGCGAATGTTGGCGATATCAGAGATGGTGAGTCGAGTGCCATCAGCGAATGTTCGCAGAACAATGTCACCGAAATCATTGCCTGTGTATGCCTGTCCCTTGGTTCTAAGCAAGATATCGCCGCCATCGGTCTTAATGACTCCACCGGGGATATCCAGCGATGAGCGATTAATGGCATTGGAGACATCACTCATGGTTAAGCCGTATTTACGCAGTGTATCTTCTGTTACCTCAACACTGATCTCATAACTTCGGTCGCCTAAAATGCGTGCTCGGTTAACCTCCGGCAGACGCACTAAATCGTCTCTTACCTGCTGCGAGATCTCCTTGCGAGTGCGTTGGTCCATGTCACCATTAATGTTGACGTAAAGCACCCCCTGCTGAATGAGTTGTTTGGAGATGACTGGCTTTTCTGTCTGGGCCGGGAAAGTGAAGATCGTATCAACCTGATTTTTCACCTCGCTCAACACCTGATTCATGTCAAAATCGGAATTGACCTCCAGAACGACCCTACCTGAACCCTCATTGGCAAAGGAGCTAATTTTATTAATGCCCTGAACATTCTGAACCGCTTCCTCGATCTTGATAATCACACCCTCTTCAACTTCCTGAGGTGCTGCGCCTCGATATGGGACGGTAATCTGGATGTTGTTCAATTCAAAATCCGGCATTGTCTGTTGTCGGATAGAGAAAGCCGAAAACAAGCCATAGATAATAATAATGGCCATTAATAGATTAGCGGCCACGGGATTACTGGCAAACCAGGCTATCAAGCCTTTCTGCGTTGTCATCTGTTTAGTACCCATTGTTTCTCGTCCGAAAATTATCCGTTAATAGTTACTGCGCTGAGCCAGCATCCGTTGTTCGTACCCGCATGCCGTTGATGGGTGATTCGATAGCGGTAAGGATGACCCGCTCACCTTCAACAACGCCTGCATCTATATACGCATAAGTCTTGTCTGTGTATAACACCGAGATATCACGTATTCTCAACTTACTGTCAGCATCAACGATCATGAGCTGATTTTGACCACGAAGTGCTTCACGCGGTACTTTCATCAGATTATCCATAGTCACACCCGCGATCTCAGCCGTGACATAGGTTCCGACTGGCAGGATTTCGCTATCTGTTGCGACCAGTGTTTGATTGGTTCTGTAGGGATCAATGATTTGCGCCACGGCGAAAGTTACCCGACTACTTTCATCAACGATGCCCTCAGTGCGAATAATCTTAGCCGACCAACGAGTTAATTGGCCTTTTTGTACTGCCGACAGAGTGACACTCGGCAGAGAGTCATAGTCTGTGGTTTGCATCTGATATGCCGGTAAATCCAGAAATGATAAATCGCGGTCGGTGAGTGGGAGACGAACTTCGGCAGTATCCACAGCAAAGGTCTCAGCCAGTCGACTACCGGGATTGACATATTGACCCAGATCGGCGGTTTTCTCTCGGAGAATTCCCTTATAGGGCAGCCGTATTTTAGTTCGCTCCAGATTGCGCTTGGCAATGACCTGAGATGATTTAGCTGCAGCCAAAGCTGCTTCTGCAGATGCTAATTCAGCTTCGGCACGAAATCCTGATTTGCGTAATTGCTTCGCGCCCTCGTACTCAATTTGTCGTTGTTTGACCAAAGCTGTTGCCTGAGTTAGTGCCACCTCATAGTTGGTTGGATCTATTTCCAGTAAAACTTCATCGGCTTCGAACAATCCGCCGGCGACAAACTTGTCTGAAATATAAACAATGGTGCCGGAGACTTCTGCGCTCAAGGTGGTATTAATCAGTGGTTTGACCGTTCCCTGACTATTGATTTTAAAATTAACAGACTCATTGGCAAGCGTCAGAGTTTCAACCAACAGGGTATTGTCAGCAGCTTCTTTTTTCGGAGGTGGTTTTTTCATCGAAGCGAGTGCTCCCATGACCACAACTGCTGTAATCAGAATAGCCGCTACTATCAACCGCCGCTTAGTAGTAGTTTTCATTAACATTGACTCCAAAGGAAAGATTTGACCAAATTGTTGTACGTATCTTCAGCAATAGTGTGACTATTTCCACAGTTGATACGTAATACAGTGGCGTGAAGTTAATCATGAGTGCTATTGTTTTCCAAATTATAAATTGTTACAACGACTTTCATTGACTATGCTTACTATGAACAATACCCGAATGGCGATTATATTCCCACATGACAGATAAGGTAGCCACCTTTTTACTTAAGGTATCAACAACTGACGATGCGAAAGAAGTTTTTCTTCACGCAGAGGCCAGAATGGTTGCTGAAACAGTCGCTACTCCGATTGATAGTACCTTCATCTCAAACCTCATCGATTCCAATGGTTATGAAAAGTATCAAAAGGATCAGGATGCTATTCATGAGGTCGTCAAGACCCTGCTCGAGTCTTTAAAAACAGTCAACAATGATGAAGAGGCAGAATCTACCAAGCTTGATACAGAGGTCATAGCGCGTGCCATTGACGCTGAAATAACGGTCAATATCGCCAGCGACAAAATGAAAGCGAGTGTGGTGATCATACCAGCGAAGGGTGGAAAGGATGCCAATCTGGAAGATATCAAGGCTGTCATGGAGGAAGCAGGCGTGACCTATGGCATCAACGATACTGCCATCAATGGATTAATTGAAGAGTCCATTGCTCCCAAAATAGACCGTGTCGAGGCTGAGGTGGCCTTTGGTAAAGAGCCGGTGAGTGGCGATGATGCCCAGTTTGTACCACTTGTACCGACCGCCATGGAACGCATATTAAAACCTCAACTGCGCGAGGATGGTACTGTCGATATGCGCGACTTAGGTGACATGCCGACAGTTACTGAGGGCACACATCTGATGCGCAAAGAGCCACCCACTGATGGCGAGAAGGGTATTAACGTCTGCTGGGAGTTGATTGCACCACCTAAGGGAATTGATAAAAAGTTCAAAGTCGGAGCGGGTACTGAAATATCATCAGAAGATGAGAACCTACTGATCGCCAGTATCAGTGGCCAACCTAATCTGGCTGAGAACGGCATGCGAGTTGATGATGCCGTTCAAGTAAAGGCCGTTGATCTGTCGACCGGGAATCTGGTGTTAGATGCCAATTTACTGGTTAAAGGAGATATTGGTGAGGGCATGAAAGTGCGCTGCGAGGGTGACATTACTGTCGGTGGCGTTATCGAATCTGCTGATGTCAAAGCCAAAGGCAATATCCTTGTCGGTAAAGGAATCATTGGCCGGCCGCATTTCGATTCAAAAGATAAGAATTACAGTTGCTCAGTTGCGACTGAAGGCGAATTATTTGCCATGTATGCCAGTCACGCTGAGCTGAATGTGGCAGATGACATCCACATTGCCGAGCAATTACTTCACTGTGATACCCGTTCAAAAGGTAAGATCATCGTCGGTAACGAAAAAACAGTCGGTAGTCAGATCGTCGGTGGATACACCCTTTCTGCCGAGGGCATTGAAACGGATATTCTTGGGGCATCAGCTGGTGTAGCCACCAAACTGGATTTATCCGGTCGCCTGGTGTCGAAAAATATGGAACTAGCCTGCACCAACTCGATTATTGCTGGCATGGAAAAAAGACATAGTGACATGATGGATGCCTTGAGTAAGTTTATGAATATGCCAGCTACACCATCACGCCAGCAATATATTGTGAAATTCAAAAACACGATTGAGCATACCGCCAACGAGGTAAAGAAAGCAGAAGATTTGCATGACCAAATCATCAAAGAAATTGACAAACTTAGCCATGGTGTTCAGGTGCGCATTAAACGCAAGATTCACTTAAATGTCAGTCTCACCATTGGTCATCATTTATTCAAGACCAAGCGGGAGCGTGAGGCGGGACGTTTGTTTTATGATGATGGTGATATTGTCTATGTTTCAGCAAACGTCGAAAACGTAGCCGAGAGCTAATCTGCTTCAGCCACCTGTATCTGAGCATTCATAGAGCGCGTGTTCAACTGCTCTAATAGGGGCGAGGATAATCGGAAGAATCGATCGCGTTCAGACTTCTTCACAGGTGCCGCATCAGGGAGTTTGACAGTCTTCGGATTTCGGTGCACCCCATTGACCAAAAATTCATAGTGCAGGTGAGCGCCCGTTACCATGCCAGAGCGTCCCAGATTTCCGATGATTTGCCCCTGTTTCACGCGCTGACCTGTGCGCACTCTACGTTTACTAAAGTGTAGGTATTTGGTGACATACTTCTGACCATGCTGAATGAAGACATGATGACCATTATATTTGTCATAACCTGATTGAATCACTTTACCATCGCCAGCGGCCTTGACCGGTGTGCCGATGGGGGCGGCGTAATCAATACCGCGGTGGGCTTTGACTCGTTTTAGCACCGGATGAAAGCGCTTTGGGTTGAAGCTGGAGCTGACATAGGAGAAATCCAGCGGTGCCCGAAGAAAGGCCTTGCGCATGCTCAAGCCTTCATTATTAAAGTACTCTGTATTACCTTTGCTGTCGGTGTAACGAACAGCCTGATAGGTTTTGCCTTGATTGATAAACTCCGCCGCCAAAATATTACCGTTTGAGAACTTATCGCCATCGACATATTTCTCCTCGAAGATAACGGTAAAGCGATCGCCTTCACGGATATCCAGAATAAAGTCGATATCCCAGCCAAAAATACTTGCCAGCTCCATGACCAGTGAGTCGCTCATACCGGCCTCTTTACCGGCCATAAATAATGATGATGTGATCGTACCTGTGGCACTAGCCTGTCGCACCTCAACCGGTTTGGTATGAGTCTGGGCTTGCCATTGGTCATCACGGCGGATGACTTCCAGCGTGTTGAGCTGATCAATGTGATAACGAATGCCGGCAAGTGAGCCATCATCATTCAGACCATATTCAAAAACGTGGCCGGCCTGAATGCGCTCTAGTGGTTTGGTTGCCTTGCCAACTTGCATGATATTGTGTAGATCGGTGGCGCTGAGTTTATGTCTTTGGAATACGCGAGCAGTGCTGTCACCTGATTTGATCCGACTAGTTTGCCATTTGATAGTTGGTTGCTCTGGGATCTTTTGCGCTTCAGTGGTAGCTGGTAGTTCGATATTGGTCAGCTGACTTGAGGTTAAATGCTTCTGTTGCGTCAGCAAGCCACCACGAGATTTGTTCGGCTGGCGCTTGCTTGCGACGGGTTTAGGATTATCCTCAGTCAGATTTAGGTCGAGCTCAAAGCGTCTCTTTGTGGTGATGGTTTTTGTAGCGATAGTTTCTGAGGCTATTTCTTCGCTCGGTTTGGTTTCGGAAACCTGTCGCTCAGGAGCGGTATCATCGGTCAGATATTCACTCATACCCCAACTGATAAGAATGATCGCACCTACTGACATGATCACTGGCGCACGAGCAAGCGCCTTCTTCTCTGAGAAGATCGGGTTTTTTATCTTTTTCGGCTTGTAGTCATTCTTAATCATATCTCGCGGCTCAAGATAAACTACAGAATTAATCAGGTCAATTAAGACCGTGTAAATCCGGTATTTTTCGACATTTTTTCACGAAAAAAGCTGTTAAAATATCTCGATTCGCGTATCTTTGCGGGTTTCATACTTTGACATCCATTGCGCAAACAAATCTGATGGGGATGACATGCTGGATTTAGCAACACAAATCGCAGAAATTAACCGTGGTGCGGACGAGGTACTAACCGCGGCTGAACTGGAAGAGCGGCTCAAGGAAAATCGACCGCTGCGTATTAAGGCCGGCTTTGATCCGACAGCTCCCGATCTGCACTTAGGACATACCGTGCTGATTAATAAAATGCGTCAGTTTCAGGATCTCGGACATACAGCTATTTTCCTCATCGGTGATTTTACCGGCCTGATCGGTGACCCCACCGGTAAGAACGTAACACGCAAACCGCTCACTCCTGAGCAGGTGCAAGCCAATGCCGAGACTTACCAAGAGCAGATTTTCAAGATATTGGACCGTGATAAAACCGAGGTGCGTTTCAACTCGGAGTGGATGGGTAAATTTACCTCATTCGATATGATCCGATTAGCCTCCCGTCATACGGTGGCACGAATGCTCGAGCGTGATGACTTTAATAAGCGCTATCACAACAATCAGCCGATCGCGATTCATGAATTTATGTATCCGCTTGTGCAGGGGTATGATTCGGTAGCACTCGAGTGTGATTTCGAGTTGGGGGGAACTGATCAGAAGTTTAACCTTCTGATGGGTCGTGAGCTCCAAAAGCAATATGGACAAAAACCCCAGATTGTTCTGACCATGCCATTACTCGAAGGGCTCGATGGTGTGCAGAAAATGTCGAAGTCGTTAAACAACTACATTGGTATCGATGAATCGCCCGATGAAATCTTCGGTAAAATGATGTCGATTTCTGACGATCTTATGTGGCGCTACTTCGAATTATTGAGCTTCCGGCCAATCGCAGAGGTTGAGCAATTGAAGCAGGCGGTAGCAGAGGGCCGTAACCCTCGAGACGTGAAATTCGAGCTCGCAGAAGAAATTATTGCGCGCTTTCATTCACAAGCCGAGGCTACAGCAGCGCGAGAAGCTTTTATCGCTCTGTTCCAGAAAGGCGCCATGCCAGACAATATCGATGAGCATGAAATTACACTCACTGAGGATTCACTGCCATTGGTACAGATTCTCAAATCAGCCGGCCTGACATCAAGTACCTCAGAAGCGATTCGCATGATTAAACAAGGGGCGGTCAAAATCGATGGTGAGAAGGTCTCGGATACCCGCTTGGAAATGCCGCGCGATACTGACCATATCTATCAGGTCGGTAAGCGAAAATTCGCTAAAGTGACCTTGCGTTAAATCGTTGAATTTAAATAGCTTCTGAGCAGTTACGCTCAGAGATTCCAAGACCAAATAAAATTTATATAAAAATCCCATCAATTGTGTTGACATGGGAGTCAAAAGGCGTAGAATACGCGCCTCGGTTGAGCGATCAAGCGTCGTTAACCATGCTCTTTAACATATTGAACAAATAATCTGTGTGGGTACTTGCAGTGCCGGAAGCTGTTGCGCTTTTGCAATAGTGGATAGGTACATAACGATATAAAAGATATCGATGCAAGTATTACACGTTGATTCTATGTAGTTAT
>CAXRAF010000034.1:0-34470 GCA_964228485.1 Alteromonadales bacterium
GTCGCTGAAGTGTTATTGAAAATTCAGACAGAGCATTCAGTCAGATTGAGTCAGTCTATCGCTCAGAATGTTATTGATGAACTGGCGCGAACCATTGTCGTTCACAATAATAAAACTAAGAGTGCTGGTTTTATCGTGCTGAAGAACCCCGCGATTCCCTCAATTCTGGTGGAAACGGGATTTATTTCAAACCGCGAAGACGAGAGAAATCTTCGTTCCCGAAAGTACCAACAAAAAGTAGCGAATTCGATTGTTCGTGGTGTACATGACTACTTTCGAACCAATACCCCGATGGGAGTAAAAATGGCCAACATTGATCTTGTCAATAGTGGTCCAATGACCCATCGCGTCTCACGTGGTGATACCCTGTCAGGTATTGCTCATAAATATGGTGTATCAATGAAGCAATTACGTCGCACCAATAACCTCAAAGGTGATAAACTGCTCGTCGGAAAGAATCTAATCATACCTATCTGACATAAGAGTAACTGAGTGGCTAATACCGCAACTGGGCACCGTCCCATTGTTCAACTAAGCACCCAACTTGCCAACCAAATTGCGGCAGGTGAGGTCGTTGAACGACCAGCGTCAGTGGTGAAAGAACTGGTTGAAAACTCGCTCGATGCCGGTGCCACGCAAATCGATATTGATATCCTCAATGGCGGTAAGCAACTGATCAGAGTTCGTGATAACGGCTATGGCATTGCCAAAGAGCAGCTAGAATTAGCACTAGCTCCCCACGCTACCAGTAAGATCAGTGAGTTAGATGATCTGCTTGCATTGTATTCGTTTGGTTTTCGTGGCGAAGCGCTCGCCAGTATCTCCAGTGTTTCGAAGTTTCGTTTAACCTCTAAAACCGAGTCACAAACTCAGGGTTGGTGTGCCGTTACAGAGGGCCAAAGGATGGCTGTTAAACTCTCACCAGCACCCGCCACGGTCGGCACCTGTATTGATGTAGAAGAACTATTCCACAACACACCGGCCCGACGACGTTTCTTACGCACTGACAAAACAGAATTTGCGCAAATTGATACG
The DNA here is from genome assembly GCA_964228485.1 of Alteromonadales bacterium. Classification (GTDB taxonomy): domain Bacteria; phylum Pseudomonadota; class Gammaproteobacteria; order Enterobacterales; genus CAXRAF01. Next base: position 1,036 of record CAXRAF010000034.1, read on the forward strand.
GTGATCCGACAAATGGCACTTGCCCATCCGGAAGTGACCATTGTACTGAAACATAATCAGCGAGTGGTTAAGCGCTACAAGGCCGCATTCAGTGGACCCCAAACAGAGCAACGTCTGGCAGTTGTTTGTGGACAGGAATTTGTCCGGCAGTCAGTTCGAATTGCCGTGGAGCATGAGGCACTGTCAGTGCGTGGCTGGCTGGCACTGCCGAGCTATCATCGCAGTCAGACCGATGGTCAGTACTTTTTTGTCAATCATCGCCCAGTGAAAGATAAGGTTCTCAACCACGCCATTCGTGAAGCCTATAATCCGCATTTACCTGAGGGACGCCATGCTAGCTATGTGTTATTTCTCACAATTCCACCGGATCAGGTCGATGTTAACGTTCATCCAACCAAGCACGAAGTTCGCTTTCACGATGTACGCCGTGTCCATGACTTTGTTGTTCAGGCGCTCGAGCAATCTTTACATCAAGGCATAGAAATTAGTCAGCCTACAACGGCAGAGCCTACAGCAGCAGAGCCAATAGCAGCGCACGCAACTGAAACCTACAAAAGCAATCTCAAAGAGGCGGGCCAGAATCACTACCAGTCCTATGCCGATTTCATTCGCACCGCCTATCGGGATAATGATTTAAAGCAGGGCACAGATACTGTTGTTGAACAGCAAAATCAGCACTTACTCAGACTAGACGACACAACCGTATTGGCGGTATCTGAGGGCAAACTAGCCATGACTGACTTGCCGGGATTGTTCGAGTTTTGGTTAGCCTTGGGGCAGGCCTCGTCTGGGCAGTCAAAATTGCTATTTCCCGTGAATCTGCCAGTCATATATTCCGAGCAACTAACGACTCTTGCGGAGCAGGTATCAATCGAGTCGCATCATCGAGAGCAGCAACTCAAAATAACCGCCATCCCAGAGGTTTGGAATAGCGAGCTATTTGCTGCAATGATCAAGGATTACCTGCAATTTCAATTGGCTCAGCATGCGCCATTAAAATTAGACTGGGTCGTATCATTCTGTACCAGGTATCCTGACGGTTCATTCCAGAAAGGTAGCACTTTGGCAGCGCTTAAAGAGTATTTTCGTGGCCAGTCCTGAGGTTGTTTTCATCATGGGGCCAACAGCCTCAGGTAAGACTGAGTTAGCGATGCAGTTGTATGATAGCCGCCCCTGTGAACTGATTTCAGTTGATTCAGCGCTAGTCTATCGTGGGATGAACATCGGAACTGCGAAACCGACAGCCCAAGAACTGACCGATTACCCACACCATCTTATCGACATCTGCAATCCAGATGAGCCGTACTCAGCATCGCAATTTCGTGAGGATGCACTAGCTTTAATTGCACAGGCTATCAACAAAAAGCATCTACCGGTTTTGGTTGGGGGTACCATGCTGTACTACAAAACCCTGATGCAGGGACTCGCAGATTTACCCAGTGCCGATGAGGCCATTCGAACTCAGATTACTACAGAGGCTGCAAACTTGGGTTGGCCCGGACTACATGCTGAATTGGCTGAATTTGATCCTGATTCCGCAGAACGGATCAAACCAAACGACAGCCAGCGTATACAACGTGCGATTGAGGTGTATCGTATCAGCGGTAATACACTGACTGAATTCTATGCTAAACAGGCACAAGAACGCTTTCCATATCGAGTGCTTAATACCGCTATTGCACCCCAAGACAGAGCTATCCTCAGAGATAAAATTCGCCAGCGATTTATGCTGATGCTTGAGCAAGGCGTGATAAAAGAAGTCGATTATCTGCTTAATGTGAAAGGCTATGATCCTGAACTACCGGCCATGCGCAGTGTGGGTTATCGACAGATAATTGAGTATCTCAAAGGTACGGTGGATTATGATTTAATGATAGAAAATGTCGTTACCGCCACCGCAAGATTAGCAAAAAGACAAGTCACGTGGTTGAGAAGCTGGCCAGAGCTTGTGTGGTTTGAATCAGGTAATTGCAACAATTTAGCAAAATTAATGACACTAATTTAGCCTGTTCACCGTATAAATGTCTGTTATATAGCGGTCTTTATCGTTTTTTGTCATTTTTGGTACTTGGCTTCAGCGTTTTTATCACTATATAGCAATTATAAACAAACAAATTTACTGCGTTATTTATTAAAAATGAGGCAACATACAGTTGTTCTAGTTAGGTCTCGTACACAAATAAAAATAAATAAGAATAAATCAGGAGCTCAAAATGTCTAAAGGTCAGACGCTTCAAGATCCATACTTGAATGCATTAAGAAGGGAAAAGATCCCAGTGGCAATTTACTTGGTTAATGGTATCAAGTTGCAAGGTCAAATAGACTCATTCGATCAGTTCGTCATTTTACTTAAGAATACTGTGAGTCAAATGGTCTACAAGCATGCTATCTCAACAGTAGTGCCTGCCCGCAATGTAAAACTTAGCCCATCAACCGAGAAAGATGGTGCTGAATCTGAACCCGGCAATCACTAAAAAGCAGGCATCGTTTACATTAGCTTGAACAGCAGAGAATTCGGCTAGCAATGTTTGATCGTTATCAGGGTGGTGAGCGCGCCCTGTTGTTACATATTGATTTTCAAACGCTGAATTCTGAGCAGAATCAGGCGCAAATTGCTGAATTTGTGGAACTGGTAACTTCTGCCGGCATTCAGGTGCTTGACTTAGTCACATCCAGACGTAGCGCCCCTCACGCAAAATTTTATACCGGTAGCGGTATCATCGAACAACTGGCTGATCTTGTGAAACTGCATGAGGCCGATGTCATTATCTTTAATCATCAGCTTTCCCCAGCACAGGAGCGCAATATTGAGAAGGCCTGCCAGTGTCGGGTGGTTGATCGTATTGGTCTTATTCTTGATATTTTTGCTCAACGTGCTTCGACCTATGAGGGTAAACTTCAGGTCGAGCTGGCACAGCTGAGGCATCTGTCAACACGCCTAATTCGCGGCTGGACTCACCTGGAGCGGCAAAAAGGCGGCATTGGTCTGCGCGGGCCTGGAGAGACCCAGCTAGAAACTGACCGACGCTTGTTACGTGGTCGCATCGATGCCATTGAGAAACGGCTTGATAAGGTATCTCGTCAGCGAGCGCAGGGGCGACGCTCCAGACAACGCACCGAATTACCCACAGTTTCAGTGGTCGGTTACACCAATGCAGGAAAATCGACGCTGTTTAATCAGCTGACTGATGCTGATGTCTATGCCCAGGATCAGTTGTTCGCCACCCTTGACCCGACCTTGAGAAGATTACCAGTCGGACCTGGACAAGATATTATTCTTGCCGATACGGTCGGCTTTATTCGTGATTTGCCACATGATTTAGTGGCTGCTTTTCGCGCCACTCTGGAGGAGACCAAGAATGCCGATTTGCTGTTACACATCATTGATGTCTCAGATCCCCAGTGGCAGCAAAAACAGGCTTCGGTAGAGCAAGTTCTTGAGGAAATTGGTGCTCAGGAAGTACCAACTTTGAATGTCATGAATAAAATTGACGCGACAGAAGGATTGCTCCCGGTCGTGGAGATGAATAATGAGGGCATGCCTAAACATGTGTATGTCTCTGCAAAAGCTTGTTTGGGTCTCGATTTATTGCGTCATTCTATTGCTAGGCTGGTGGCCTCAGATCGTGTCAATGTCACCCTGAAACTCCCGCCACGCGAGGGCAGGCTCAGAGGATTATTATTTGATTTACACGCTGTTACAGAAGAATTGGTTGACGAGTCAGGCAACTTCTCGTTAACTATCGATATCTCGCTTTCTGATTGGCGACGTATACAACAAAGATTAGAGTCGAATATTGACCAGTATGTGGTCTCCTGAGCCTTGAATTATCTTGGCTTATCCGCATATCAATGGTTCAATGGTAAAGATTAATTTTAACCTGCTGGAGAATTTTAATGGCCTGGAATGAACCGGGAAAAGGTAACGGGGACAAAGATCCCTGGGGAAATCGAAATGACCAAAATGGTCCACCTGATTTGGATGACATGTTAAAGAAGCTGTGGGGACAGATCTCCGGTGGTGGTAAGAAGCGCCCCGGCTCAACAGCAAAATCACAATCTCCGTTCACCAAATTCACCCTGTATGCAGCACTGATAGTCATTGCTGTTATTTATACAGGTTATGGATTTTACACAGTCGATGAAAAAGAACGCGCTGTTATTCTTCGATTTGGTGCATACCATGCCACTGTGGGTGCGGGTTTGCATTGGGCTCCACCATTTATTGATCAACCAATTAAGGTTGACATCAGTTCCATACAACGCACGAGTGTTGATGCGACAATGCTGACCAAAGACGAAAATATCGTCATTGTACGTTTGGGTGTGCAATATCGCATTGAAAACCCAGAGGATTATTTATTCAACGTGACGTCTCCCGAGGACACGATCACTGAGGCTACAGAGAGTGCATTGCGTCAAGTAGTGGGTAACTCCGTCATGGATCAAATCATTACAACCGGTCGTGAGCAGATTAAGGCAGAGACACTAACTCAGTTGCAAGAAACTATGGAGCCGTATGCGACGGGCTTACAAATTTCTCAGCTAACTTTGGAAGAAGCCACACCGCCTTCACAGGTAAAAGCAGCATTTGACGATGCCATTAAGGCCCGTGAGGATGAGGAGCGGCAAATCAACACGGCGCAGACTTATGAAAACCGCGTTGTGCCGGTAGCCGAAGGTAATGCCGCGAGAACCATTGAGGCAGCTCGTGCTTACGAACAGTCTATTATCGCGCAAGCCAATGGTGATGTGGCTAAGTTTAACAAACTCTTACCAGAGTATAATGCTGCGCCTGAAGTTACTCGTCAACGTCTGTACTTAGAGACCATGGAGCGTTTATATAGCAAAGTAAATAAAGTATTAATCGATGTGGATGGTGGCAACAACATGATATATCTACCGATTGACCAGTTAATGAAACAACAACGCAACAGTCAATCGACTGGCAGTGATAATCGATAAGGAGAATATGATGAGTCCTAAACAAACCCTATTTGTCCTTATCGCATTAGTGGCGTTAATTATTGGTGGCAATTCGTTATTTGTGGTGAACCAGTGGGAGGCGGGTATTGTATTGCGCTTCGGTAAAATCCACGGACTGGAAGAAACGGGTACTGCGAAAGTCTACGAGCCAGGCATCCACTTCATGATTCCATTTATGGATCGTGTTGTTAAAATCGATAGGCGTATCCAAACGATGGATAGTCGTCCTCAGGAAGCGTTAACCAACGAAAAGAAAGCACTAGTGGTCGACACCTACGTTAAATGGCGTGTGTCTGACTATGGTCAGTTTTATCTGAGAACACAGAATGACTTCAATCGAGCGGAAAGCCTTCTTGAGCGCATTGTGAATAACGATTTGCGTGCTGAAATAGGTGTGAACTCAGTTAAAGAGACTATTTCTGGTGAGCGTGAGCAGATGATGTTAAACGTTCGGAGTAACTCGAATAGCGCAACACAAGAACTTGGTATTGATATAATTGACGTGCGAATTAAGCAAGCGAACTACCCGCCAGAGGTGAGTGAAAATGTCTACGATCGCATGCGCTCTGAGCGTGAACGTGTGGCGACCGCTTTCCGCTCTAACGGTCAAAAGGAAGCGGAAATTATTCAGGCATCTGCAGACAAAAAAGCGACTATTATCAGGGCGGATGCAGAACGTGATGCTAAAATCATTACAGGTCAAGCGGATGCTAAGGCAGCGAAAATATATGCTGATGCATACGAGAAAAATACTGAGTTTTTTGCTTTTGTAAGAAGTCTACAATCCTATGAGCGTTCATTCACTGGTCAGCAAGACATCTTGGTCATACGTCCTGATTCGGATTTCTTCCGCTTCATGAAAGATCTGGACGGTAAGAAAGAGTAACAACTAAAATCATGCATTGAATCCGGGCACGTCCCGGATTCTTTCATTATGGGTAGAGGATTCGATGGATTGGGGTGATTTTTTGACGGCATTAGCACTAGTCTTCATTATTGAAGGCCTCATGCCCTTTATCTATCCATCTGGCTGGCGTGAAGCCATCCGCAAAGTGATGCTATTCAACGACCGTCAACTTAGATTTATTGGTATATCTTCCATGATTGTCGGTTTGATCCTTCTATATTTGGTTCGATAAGCATGATTTTTAACAATTTAACTGATTTTTACGCTAACTGAGAGTAAAATGCGCGGTTTCTCGTTTCGCAGAGCAACCAAGCCAAAGAGGCAACAATTATCATGGCAAAAAGTGTCGTCGTTCTTGGATCCCAATGGGGTGATGAAGGCAAGGGCAAAATTGTCGATTTACTAACTGAATCGGTATCTCAAGTAGTTCGTTTTCAGGGTGGCCATAATGCTGGTCATACGCTGGTAATTGATGACACTAAGACAGTGTTACATCTGGTGCCTTCTGGCATCCTTCGCTCAGACGTGCAATGCATCATCGGCAATGGTGTTGTGTTATCTCCCAAAGCCTTACTAGAAGAAATTTCTATGCTTGAAGCCTCGGGTGTGCCGGTTCGTGAACGACTTCAGATTAGCCCAGCCTGTCCTTTGATCCTGGACTATCACGAGGCGCTGGATAAGGCGCGTGAAATCAAACTTGGCAAGAAAGCCATTGGTACTACTGGTCGTGGTATTGGCCCTGCTTATGAAGATAAGGTAGCGCGTCGTGGTTTACGAGTACTGGACTTAACCAATCTGGCCCAATTACGAGAAAAGCTCGAAGTTATTTTGGAATACCACAACTTTTCATTGGTTAACTACTATAAGGTCGAGCCAATTGATATCGATGCCTTGATGCAAGACATTGAGCGATATGCTGAAGTATTGGTGCCTATGATTAATGACGTCTCTCAGATGTTACATGATTCTCGAGAGGCAGGTAACAATATCCTATTCGAAGGTGCGCAGGGAACATTGTTAGATATTGACCATGGCACATTCCCATTTGTGACCTCGTCAAATACCACGGCTGGTGGAACAGCGACTGGTACGGGAGTTGGGCCACTCGATATTGATTATGTCCTGGGCATCACAAAGGCCTATACAACCCGTGTAGGATCTGGACCATTCCCGACTGAATTATTTGATGACATCGGCGCGCACATTGCTAAAGCCGGTGCTGAGTTCGGTGCGACCACAGGTCGTCCGAGACGTTGCGGTTGGCTAGACGCGGTTGCACTTAAGCGTGCAATTCAGATCAATTCTATCTCTGGCTTGTGTATGACCAAGCTGGATGTGCTTGACGGTCTGGAGACCATCAAAATTGCTGTGGCTTATGAACGTGATGGTGAGCAGATCACCATCATGCCTTGCGGTGCCGAAGAGTTCGAAAGTGTGAACCCAGTTTACATTGAAATGCCGGGCTGGTCAGAATCGACAGTCGGGGCAAAAGATGTTGCTGACTTACCGCAGAATGCCAAAGACTTTATTGCAAAAATTGAAAAAATTGTCAGCGCACCTGTTGATATTATCTCAACCGGTCCTGAGCGAAATGAGACCATCATTTTGCGACACCCTTTTGCATAAAAGACAAGTGATCGCATAAATCACTTGCTTGCGTATATAACTCGTTGCAGTAGCTGAGGGGAAGTGTGGCTACTTAATGAAAAAACCAACATAGGTAGAGAATAATACCTAGCGAAAAGAGGAATAACCGTCTATGACTCATATTGTCTCATCGAAGCTTCAAAACAGTGTAAAAACGTTATCAGGCGCTATTTTGGCAACGCTTATTCTTGGCGCGTGCTCTGCGACCGAAGCTAAGCCACCCATCGTAAAACCCGGTGGTATTGGGCAGGCGCCTATTGAATTATCGAAAGAGGAAGCGGTCAAGATTGCGGACTCAAGTTACTCTCAAGATGATGTGAAATTTATGCAAGACATGATCCCTCACCATCATCAGGCGACTCAGCTAGCGGGACTTGTTGCTGAGCGAACGAATAATAAAGAACTGACAGAAATCGCTGACTTAATTAATGCCTCACAGGCAGATGAGATCAAGTTTATGCAGGATTGGTTGAACGATCGCGGTGAGCAGATGCCTGATCCTGCAGCCCATGATCACATGCATATGTCGCATGCGATGGCCGGTATGGCCACGCCAGAGCAGATGGCGAAATTAGCGACATTAGAGAGCGTTGAATTCGACAAAATGTTCCTGCAGTTAATGATTAAACACCATGAGGGTGCATTAACCATGGTCGAGAAGTTACTCGATCAACCTGGCTCTGCGTACGATACGGTGTTATTTCAGTTTACTAACGATATCGTCAAAGATCAGACTGCTGAAATTGAGCGCATGAACAAAATGTTGGTCGGCCTGTCTGTTGACCCACGCGCAGGTCTGAAACCCGGTTTCGCCGATGCAGGTCAGGCCATCAAAAATCTCGAGTTGGTTGTATCTCTACCAAAACCTGATGGCTTCTTCGACCCTGAAAATCCAGCAGAATTGCCCATGGCTATGCCGGTTAAAGAAGGTGAAGAACCTAAGGAAGAAGATGATAAGCAATACGGTGAGCGTAATCCGCTGCTAAGTTTCTCAAACACGGATATGGCTTTTGCTGGTGACAAACTGGTTGCTGGCTCTTACCACGGCTTCAATGTGTATCAACTAGATGATAACGGTGTACCATCACTCTACAGCTCAATCGTTTGTCCGGGTGGCCAAGGCGATGTCTCAATTGTTGGCGATTTATTGATCATGTCTGTTGAGGAGTCACGTGGTCGCGTTGACTGCGGACTCGAAGGCGTCGAGGGCGATGTGAGTAAAGACCGGTTCCGTGGAATACGTATTTTTGATATCTCAGATTACGCCAGTCCGGTTCAGGTAGGGCAAGTTCAAACATGTCGCGGCTCGCATACCCACTCAGTCGTTTCAGGACCTGGTGAGGACGGCAAGATAGTGGTCTATAACTCGGGTACTGCAGGTGTTCGTGAAAATGATGAATTACCGGGTTGTTTCGATGAGTCACCGGGTGATGAGCGAACCGCCTTGTTCCGTATTGATGTTATCGAAATTCCTGTTGCTGATCCGTCTAAGTCACGTATTGTCAGCAGCCCAGCGGTATTCGCTGACGAAGAAACGGGTCGTCTGGCAGGTTTATGGCGCGGTGGTGATCACGGTGATGATACACAGGAAACCCGTATGACCAACCAATGCCATGACATTACGGTATTTCCAGAGTTGAAAATTGCGGGTGGTGCATGTTCAGGTAACGGTATCCTGTTTGATATCTCAGACCCTTATAACCCAACACGAATTGATGAAGTGGTTGATAAGGGTTTTGCTTACTGGCACTCTGCGACATTCAATAATGACGGCACCAAAGTTCTTTACACCGATGAGTGGGGTGGTGGTTCTCGACCACGTTGTCGCTCGCATGACAAACCCACTTGGGGTGCTAATGCCATATACGATATTGTTGATGGTGAATTACAATATCGTAGCCATTTCAAAATTCCAGCACCACAGGTCGATGAAGAAAATTGTGTTGCCCACAATGGTTCAATTATCCCGGTTCCCGGCCGTGATATTTTCGTACAGGCCTGGTATCAGGGAGGCATCTCTGTCATCGACTTTACAGATTCTGCCAATCCGGTTGAGATCGCATTCTTCGACCGTGGTCCGATCAGTGATGAGCATCTTATCACCGGTGGATTTTGGTCTGCTTACTGGTACAACGGCAAAATCTATGGCACAGAGATTGTTCGTGGTCTAGATGTACTTGCATTAACACCAAGCGACTATTTGTCTGCCAATGAAATCGCAGCCGCGGGCTTAGCTGATCAGGGACAATTATTCAATCCACAACAGCAGTTTAGGGTGACGTGGCCTGCCGAGCCGGTCATCGCTAAGGCCTACATCGATCAGCTACAACGTAGTGAGACACTCTCTGCTGAGATGGTGACTGAAATGACGGCTGCACTGGATAAATCGGATGCCGCGCTAAAAGCGGGTAAGTCAGATAAAGCAACCTCAGATGCGCTCAAGGCATTTGCAAAGTCTGTGTCTGATCTGGACGATTCAGCGTCTGCTAAACGCCGCGCTCAGCTGTCGAACACGATGACTGAAATTGCCGACCGCTTGGGTGATTAATACCGTAACTTTACCCATCACGCAGTTGTAAAAGCCGAGTCGAGTCACATCACTCGGCTTTTTTGCGTACCGAATCTGTGGATGTTCATATCTGCTAACATATTCCGTTTGCAGAGAATCACGCAAAAGCATATAACTTCGTGCTGAGAAAAAAGAATAAGGAATCTCCGACAATGACCACACGTAGAGAAATACTGCAATCGGCAATGGCACTGAGTGCAATGTCGATGACGGGCCTATCACCATTAATGGCATTCGAGTCAGTTAAGAAGGCGGCTAAACCATTGAAGATATTAATGTTAGGTGGTACTGGTTTTCTGGGGCCCCATACGGTTCAGTATGCGATTGATAGGGGACATGAAGTTACCTTATTTAATCGTGGTCGCTCAAAGGAGAACTTATTCCCAGAACTGGAGAAACTGATCGGTAATCGTGATCCAGAAGTAGATGCAGGCTTGTCAGCACTCAAGGGGCGGAAATGGGATTGCGTCATTGATACATCATCTTATGTGCCAAGAATTGCCGGTGCATCAGCGCAATTACTAAAAGGCCTGTGTGACCAGTATCTGATGATTTCGACCATCTCAGTGTACTCACAGTTTAGTCAACTCAATATGGATGAGTCTGCTGCCCTCGGCACGCTTGACGATCCAACGGTTGAAACAGTTGATGGTGCAACCTATGGTCCCTTGAAAGCCTACAGTGAGCAGGCTGTTACTGAACAGTTTGGCGCTGGTACCACTATCTTGCGTCCGGGACTTATTGTTGGTCCACGCGACCGTACTGACAGATATAGCTATTGGCCGGTCAGAGCCTCGAGAGGTGGCAATATGTTATGCCCCGGCAATGGTAGTGATCTGGTGCAATATATTGATGTTCGTGATCTCGCTGAATTCATTGTTCATTGTCTTGAGCAAAAGACAACCGGTATTTTTAACACGATTTCTGATAGTAAAACCGAAACGGTCAAGGATATGGTCGATACCTGTATTGAGGTATCCGGTGCTGATACAAATGCTGTGTGGGCCGATACTGATTTCTTAACTGAGCAAGGTGTCAGACCATGGGCAGATATGCCCGTTTGGGTTCCTAACGCCGGGGAGATGGCTGGTCTGAGCCAGATTGACGTAAGTCGTGCATTTGCCGCCGGTATGAAAATCCGCAATAGAAATGAAACCGCATTAGATACACTGAACTGGTTTAAGACCCTATCGGAAGAGCGTCAAGAGACATTACGTGCGGGTATAAAGCCAGAACGTGAACAGGAAGTGTTGGCAGAATGGTTTATACGGGAGAAAAGTACCGTAAGTGAATCAGAAGAATTAAGCTAATTTGCAGTAAACTCTGCAAGTTTCTTTTCCAAAGTGTCCATATTGAAGGGCTTATTGATAAAGCCCTCTACACCCATGGCCAACAAGGACTCATTGGTTTCATCCATTTGGTAACCTGAAGATATAACGACTTTGATGTCTGTGCGTATTTTTCTGAGTTCTTTGAACAAATCTTTGCCGGTCATTTCAGGCATTATCATGTCAATAATGGCTAGATCATATAGTTCAGGTCGAGCCATAAAATTTCCTATGGCTTGATTGGGATTAGCAAAATCATCGACTTCATGACCAATAGCTTCTAGCATCAGCTTAGATACTTCCCGTACCATATCCTCATCATCCACTAATAATATTCTTAGCTGTATTTGGGGTGACATACTACACTCGTCCGTCCATTTTGTAACATATTGTAACATTTTCAGTGTGGTTGCAATCATTCATTCATCAGAGGGGTACACGAGACTGTAGCTATGCTAAAATATAGCACCTAATTAAGTGATGATATAAAGCCATTCAATGACCCAATTCGATCCGAAACAGGATCCCAATCTCGCTAGCGAGTCAGCAAGTTACGGTAATCCAATCGTTAGTCGAGAATACATTCTAAGCTGTATGAAAACAATCAAAGCGCCTGCCGCACTGTCGGAGTTGGCTGACGCTTTTGGTTATGCAGATGAGGAGCAAGTTGAACTTTTACACCGTCGTCTCAAAGCGATGGAGCGTGACGCACAAGTGTTGCGTGATCGTAAAAATCGCTATGCCCTGATTGAGCAGTTAAATCTCCGCAAAGGAACGATCAGTGCTCATCGGGATGGCTATGGTTTTGTGTCTTTCGATACCAATGAGGATGACTGGTTTGTCAATGCCCGGCAGATGCGCAAAGTATTTCATGGTGATCGGGTACTGGTTCGACCGGATGTCCGCTCCTTTCGTGGTAAACAAGATGCCTTTATTGTGCGGGTGCTATCAGAGTTAGATTTAGAGATAGTTGGTCGCTACCATATTGAGTCGAGCACTCATTTTGTTATACCTGAGGATCCACGCTATCCAGACTATATCCATGTCGACCAGAGCAAGTCAGGTTTAACTCCTAAAGAAGGGCAGGTAGTTGTTATTGAAATTACCAAACGGCCCTCCGATCAATTTTTGGCCAGTGGCATCATTAAGGAAATTCTCGGTGATCATTTAGACCCCGGCTTGGAAATTGAGATAGCTATTCGTAATCATCAGATTCCACATGAATGGCCTGAAGAAGTTCAAAAAGAAGCCGGCAATCTTGAAGGTGAGGTCGCACCTGAGGATATCTCCGGACGAATTGATCTGCGCGATATGCCTTTAGTCACAATCGATGGTGCAGATGCCAAAGATTTCGACGATGCTGTTTACTGTGAACGATCAGAAAAGGGTGGCTGGACGCTCTGGGTCGCGATTGCAGATGTCAGTCACTATGTCACAGAGCACTCAGGTTTAAACGCTGAAGCCTATAATCGGGGTAACTCTGTTTACTTTCCCGGGCGCGTTGTGCCGATGCTACCAGAAGTATTATCAAATGGTTTGTGTTCTCTTAATCCTAAAGTCGATCGATTATGTATGGTCAGTGAGATGGATATTTCACGCGAGGGTGAACTAGTCGACTTTCGATTTTATCCCGCGGTAATGAATTCCCACGCGCGGCTGACTTATGATCAGGTCGGTGCGTTATTCGAGGGTGAGCCGTCGATTCGCAAAGAACTAGGAGACCTTGTTAATCCATTACTACGATTGCACGACTTGTATAAATGTTTGTCCAAAGTGCGTGGTGATCGCGGTGCGATAAGCTTTGATAGCTCTGATTCATATATTGAGTTTGATGAGAACCGCAAGATAGCGAATATTGCGCCGGTAGTTAGAAATGATGCCCATAAGATGATCGAAGAGTGCATGATCATGGCCAATGTGGCCACCGGAAGATTCCTCGATAAAAACGAAATTCCAGGCATGTATCGCGTCCATGAGGGCCCGAGTATCAGTGCGCAAGAGAGTTTACGCGATTTCTTATCGACCCTTGGGCTTTGGTTAACTGGCGATGATAATCCCGGTCCAAAAGATTATCAGGCTTTGATTAGTCAATTAGAGGGTCATCCAAACGCGGCGCAAATTCAGACCATGCTGTTGCGATCACTAAGTCAGGCTCGTTATTCACCAGATAATGCTGGTCACTTTGGGCTTGCCTTGCCCCTGTATACACATTTCACATCGCCGATTAGACGATATCCTGATCTGATTGTGCATCGAGTGATAAAGGCGCGGTTGGCTAAAACAAATTCTGATTTGGTCGGAACGGATACCGGAATTGCCTATGCTAATAAACCACTGACTGAGGCGGGTGAGCAATGCTCGATGACTGAGCGCCGAGCTGACGATGCCACGCGTGAAGTGATAGCCTGGTTGAAATGTGAATTCATGTTGGAGCAGGTCGGTGGACGCTTCAATGGCACGGTCAGTTCAATCGCTGCATTTGGTGTGTTTGTTAAGTTAGATGAGTTTGATATTGAAGGCTTGATACATGTCACCGATCTACCCGGTGATTATTATCATTTTGATCCTGTGACGCTGACATTGATGGGAGAAAAGCGCGGTGAGCTCTATCAAATCGGAGACCCAGTCATTATTGAGGTTAAGCATGTCAGCTTAGATGAGCGTAAAATTGATTTTGATGTCATTGAACATACAATGACGGGACGCAAAGATGCGATAATGAAATTGCGTCCCAAGCGCAAGAGTGGCAAGACCAAGAAAGCAGTTGATAAACAACGGGTATCGAAGAAATCCAAGCAGCGTCGAGGCAAGCCGTCTCGATCTGCGAACGCATCACGTTCGACGAAGCAGTCTAAAAGCCGGAACAAAAACAAAGGCAAGCGCAGGAAGTAAACATGAAAACAGATTTAGTCTACGGTATTCATGCGGTTAACGCCCTGTTGAAAAACAGCCGTGACAATATCCTTGAGCTGTATGTTCTGCGTGGTCGTCATGATAAGCGTTTGCATAACTTATTGAGTCGTTGTAAAGGCATTCCTCAGAGTCAAAAGAACAGAAACGAATTAAATGACATTGCCGCATCTGAGCAGCATCAAGGCATTATTGCGTTAATTCGTGCTGAAGGTGATATGAAAGCCAACCTGATAGCTGAGAACGATATCGAAAACACCCTCTCAGCACTTGAGCGAGCGCCATTGATCTTAATCCTCGACGGTGTCACTGATCCGCATAACTTTGGCGCCTGTCTTCGATCCGCTGATGCCGCTGGCGTTGATTTAGTCATCACACCAAAAGATAAGTCTGTAGGACTGACGCCTGTGGTTCGCAAAGTCGCCTGTGGTGCAGCTGAGGTCATTCCTTTATGTCAGGTAACTAACTTGGCGCGAACGATCGAACTGCTGCAAAAGAATGATGTCTGGATTTATGGCGCTGCTGGTGAGGCTGAGGAGAGTTTATATGACCATAAACTCACTGGTGGCTGCGCCATAGTGATGGGTGCCGAAGGTCCCGGTATGCGCCGCTTAACAAAGGAAAAATGTGATTACTTATTCAAAATTCCCATGTCAGGGAGCGTTTCTAGCCTGAATGTTTCTGTCGCTACAGGCATCTGTTTATTTGAGGCTGCAAGACAACGCCAATAACAATCACCTAAATTCCTCGAAAAGCCAGTAAAACCGCTTGATCCGGACACATAGGATCTATATAATCGCGCATCCAAACTGTTAACCCTTGGGTTAATTTATACATAAC
Source organism: Alteromonadales bacterium (assembly GCA_964228485.1). Taxonomy (GTDB): domain Bacteria; phylum Pseudomonadota; class Gammaproteobacteria; order Enterobacterales; genus CAXRAF01. The sequence continues at coordinate 16,223 of CAXRAF010000034.1, forward strand.
TCCTTGCTACACCGCACGAGACGGGTGGCTGGAACCAAAAGGAGCCGCATATGCGACACTACGAAATCGTATTTCTGGTGCATCCTGATCAGAGTGATCAAGTCCCAGGAATGATCGAAAGATATACCGATATTATCAAGAACGCTAATGGCACAATCCATCGTCTAGAGGATTGGGGTCGTCGTCAATTAGCTTACCCTATCAACAAAGTTCACAAAGCACACTACGTGTTAATGAACGTTGAAAGCACACAAGATCCAATTGATGAGCTGGAAGAGTCTTTCCGCTTCAACGATGCTGTTATCCGTACTATGGTTATCCGTGTAAAGTCTGCAGTCACTGAGCCTTCTCCGCTAATGAAGCAAAAAGAAGAGCGAAAAGACAGTGAGCCAGAAGAAGCACCGGCTATCACAAAAGAGCAACCCGCTGAAGAAACAACTGAAGCAACTGCTGATGAAGCACCTGCTGAAGACGCTGAAGCAGAAACAGAAGAGGCTACTCAGGAGTAATCCTGAGAGTTCTAAGGAGAATTATCATGTCACGCTTTTTTAGAAGACGTAAATTTTGCCGCTTCACTGCTGAAGGGGTTACTGAGATTGATTACAAAGATCTCGCGACATTAAAAAACTATATCACTGAGACAGGTAAAATTGTCCCAAGTCGTATCACTGGTACAAAAGCGAAGTATCAGCGTCAGCTTGCTCGAGCAGTTAAGCGCGCTAGATTCCTTGCTCTTTTACCTTACACTGACAGCCACGAGTAAGAGAGGTTATAACAATGCAAGTTATTTTATTGCAAGATATCCGTAACCTGGGTGCTTTAGGCGATCAGGTTGAAGTTAAGGCTGGTTACGGCCGTAATTTCCTAATCCCACAGGGTAAAGCAGTTCCTGCAAACGATGCTAACGTTAAAATGTTCGAAGAGCGTCGTGCTGAATTGGAAGCGGCTGCAAAAGCTGAGCTGGAAGCAGCGCAAGCACGTGCAGCACTATTGGTTGACTTACAAGTCACTATTTTGGCAAATGCCGGTGACGAGGGTAAGCTTTTCGGTTCTGTAGGTACATTAGACATCGTAGATGCTGTGAATGCTCAGGTTGAAGTCAATCTTGAGAAATCAGAGGTGTCTATGCCTGATGGTGCTATCCGCAGCACGGGTGAATATGAATTCACCGTTACCTTACACTCTGATGTCTCTACAGACATCAAGGTGATTGTTGCTGCAGAAGAGTAAACGCTAATTGAGCAATTGATTAGACAGAGTAATTGATAAATTACTCGGATAAGGTAATATGAAACGCCATTGTGCAATCGCTCAATGGCGTTTTTTTTCGACAGTTAATTCCAGGGCATGAGCGTGATGACACAAAATAACAACCAAAATACCGATTTCAAATTACCTCCTTATTCACTCGAAGCAGAGCAATCGGTATTAGGCAGTCTGATGATGGATTCAGATGCCTGGAATAAAGTCGATGAAACCCTGGTTGAAGCTGACTTTTATCGTCACGATCACCAATTAATTTTCCGCGCTATGGCAACTTTGGCCTCGGAAACTATGCCACTCGATGCGATTACTGTATCTGAATATCTCGATCGTAACGGTCATGGTGAAGAGACCGGCGGGCTGGAATACTTAGCTGACTTAACCAAGAACACGCCAAGTGCCGCAAATGTGCGTGCTTATGCTGAGGTGATCCGCGAGCGCGCAATGGTGCGTGAAATGATCACCGCTGCGAATCAAATTGCCGACGCCGGCTATAATCCAGAAGGACGTGATTCGAGCGAGCTAGTGGACTTTGCCGAGTCGACCATTTTCCGAATTGCTGAAAAACGTACTAAGCAAGGCACTGGCCCCAAACCTTTGAAGCCATTATTAGAATCGACCCTTGATCGAATCAATCAGATGCAAAAGGCCAAAGGCGGTATCACAGGAACGCCAACAGGTTTCACAACCTTTGATAAAATGACCACAGGCTTGCAACCAGCTGATTTGATTATTGTTGCCGGACGTCCGTCGATGGGTAAGACCACCTTTGCGATGAATATCGCTGAGCATGTTGCGGTCTCGCAAGAAACTGATAAACCTGTATTGATATTTAGTATGGAGATGCCGGCTGAGTCGCTGATCATGCGCTCGTTATCCTCACTGGCTCGTGTTGACCAGAGTGCGATCCGCTCAGGCCAGCTGAAAGAGCATGACTGGACCCGTATCATCAGCACCTTCAACATATTCAAGAACCAAGGCAAGATGTATATCGATGACACGGGTAATATGAGTCCATCGGAGGTTCGTTCCAGAGCTCGAAGGGTTGCGCGTGAAAATGGTGGTTTATCGCTGATTGTGCTGGATTATCTGCAGTTGATGCACGTACCAGGAAAGTCTGATAACCGGGTTCTCGAAGTATCAGAAATTTCTCGCTCATTGAAAGCCCTGGCAAAAGAGCTTGAGGTTCCGGTAATTGCATTATCACAGCTCAACCGTTCACTTGAACAACGCTCTGATCGCCGACCTGTGATGGCCGACTTACGTGAATCTGGTGCCATCGAGCAGGATGCCGATCTGATCACTTTCATCTACCGTGATGAGGTCTACAATAAGGACACCGAGCATAAAGGTATGGCCGAAATCATTATTGGCAAGCAGCGTAATGGTCCTATCGGAACAGTTAACCTGACTTTCCAGGGCAAGTTCACCCGGTTCGACAACTATGCCGATCCAGAGATGCATGAACTATGATCTCACACCTGAGCGTTAAAACACGCCAGCAGGGATTGCATGAATTCACCTATGATGTTCAGAAGGCAATTCGTGAATCAGGGGTTAGTCAGGGATTATGTACACTGTTTGTAAAACACACCTCTTGTAGCCTGACCATTCAGGAAAATGCCGATCCCAGTGCCCGCAATGATCTGGAAAACTGGCTAAATCGTCTTGTACCAGAAAATGACTCGCTCTATACCCACACCATGGAGGGGCCCGACGACATGCCCTCGCATATCAAGGCAATTCTGACCAACACGACCCTCTCAATACCCATTTATGAAGGAGGGCTGGTGTTAGGTACCTGGCAGGGTATATATCTCTGGGAGCACCGACATCACAGTTCCAATCGCCACATAGTTGTTCATATACAGGCGGATTAATCACGATGAGTAACCAAATCAACCACTGGCTAGAGCGTTGGTATCCAAAACGCGATGAGCTTGAGTGGGTTTTGGGTACCATCGTCCACACAGAAGGCTCATCCTATCGCTCAGAGGGTGCGATGATGCTGATTAATAGTCTTGGGCAGTACGACGGTATGCTCAGTGGTGGCTGTCTGGAAAGTGATATTATGCGTCGTGCTAAAAAGGTCATGGCCAAGAACCGCGCTGATATTGTTGAGTATGACATGCTTAATGAGGATGATATCGGCTGGAAGCTTGGATTAGGTTGTGGCGGCATTGTGCATATCCTACTGCAACCACTACACGCCGAAAATAATTATCAGGGTTTAGCTGGTCTGTATGAACTTTTGCAAAATAATCAGTCAGGAATCGTATTGGTCGATACTGAGGGACAACAGAATAATCAGTTATTTACCGATATGGCGGGTGCCAACGAATATATTCAACAGCACATAAATTCAGATCTCTACCTCGATGACACGAAAGCCATTCAGCTGGTGAATGACCATTACTTATTAATGATACTCAGAGCGGCACCGCATATTGCTATTTTTGGTGGTGGTGTGGATGCCAGGCCACTCGTGAAATTGGCGAGTATTCTTGGCTGGCACATTGATTTGATCGACCATCGAACCGGCTATGCGCGTCAAGAGTACTTTCCGCAAGCAGACGTGATCCATAAAGAGTCCTTCCAGGATCTGGCCGACAAGGAGTTTCTGGCACAAATTGATGCGGCCATTATCATGGGACACAACGTGGGTTTTGATGCGAGCGCTATCAAGCTTCTGCAATACAGCCCTGTCAAATACATTGGCCTGCTTGGGCCTGAGCACAGAAAGCAGGAAGTGCTTGATGAGGCGAGTCTGCAACAGCTAAGAAATCCAATCACAGGCCCCATTGGTCTGAATATCGGTGGTGAATTGCCTGAGTCCATTGCCTTATCTGTACTGGCAGAAATACATGCCTACTTGAATCAGGCTGATGGATTATCGATCACGGGTGTTTTGGGCAGAGCAAAGTCATCAATGTGAGATGATGGTAGATGAGTTTAGCGTCAGGCAGTAACATGGACATTAATCGCACCTTCACGGTCGCCCCTATGCTCGACTGGACCGATCGTCATTGTCGATACTTTATGCGGCTGCTCAGTCGACATGCGGTACTCTACACCGAGATGATCACAACCGGTGCTCTTATCCACGGGCCTCGGGAGCAGTTGTTGCGGTTTGATCCAGCCGAGCAACCGGTGGCAATTCAATTAGGCGGAAGTGATCCTGTCCATTTAGCACAATGTGCCAAAATGGCTGAAGATAGTGGTTACAGCGAAGTTAATCTGAACGTTGGTTGTCCCAGTGATCGCGTTCAGTCAGGGCGCTTTGGTGCCTGTCTCATGGCTGAGCCGCAGTTGGTTGCTGATTGCATGGCAGCCATGATCGATGCAGTCGAGATTCCGGTTACGATTAAATCCAGAATTGGCATCGACCGTAATGATTCCCTGGATGAGCTGACAAAGTTTGTAGATACTGTCAAACAGTCAGGCACTCAAACATTCATCATTCACGCCCGCAAGGCATGGTTAGACGGCCTAAGCCCGAAAGAAAATCGTGATATTCCCCCGCTTCATTATGACCGCGTTTATCAAATCAAGGCACTTTTCCCTGATCTGGAAATTATTATTAATGGTGGCATTCAGACCCTTGATGAAGCCAAGTCTCATCTTGTGCATGTCGATGGCGTCATGCTTGGTCGGGAGATGTACCATAATCCCTATCTGCTGAGTCAAGTCGATGCCATGTTCTATGATGATGTATCGAATTCACCGAGTCGTGAGGATGTGATTGATTTATTAGCCCCTTATGTCGCACGTCACATATCTGACGGTGGGCGTTTACAGCACATCAGTCGCCATATTATTGGCTTGTTCCAAGCAGTACCCGGCGCAAAAATTTGGCGGCGTCACATAAGCCAGAATGCCCACCTGAAAGGTGCTGACTATACTGTCATCACCGACGCTCTGGAACTGGTCCAAGAAGAGCGTGAGCGCATGCTCGCTCGCACCGAAGCCTACAGTGGTGAAAATCACTAACGATTAGTGAAAGATCGGACTAACAGCTAGATACGCGATACTTTCAAAACCCAATCCAGACTAATAACTTCAATAAAATCAGTCGTGTATGATAATTCATAGCTCTTGGCACGAATTCTGTATAACTCTTATCTGTAACTACTAATAGATTTATGAAGCTATAGAGAGGGTAATAACACATGGGAATTTTTACACGCTTTGCAGATATCGTTAATTCAAATCTGAATGCCATGCTGGATTCTGCCGAAGATCCAGAGAAAATGTTGAAAATGATTATTCAGGAAATGGAACAAACGCTGGTTGAGGTTCGCTCAGCTTCAGTGCGCACCATTGCTGATAAAAAAGAACTTCGCCGCAAGATTGAGCAGCAAAAGTACTTAAGCAAAAACTGGCACGAAAAAGCCGAATTGGCGATTAGTCGTGGACGCGAAGATTTAGCCAAAGCTGCGTTGGTAGAAAAGCAGGACATTGATAGAGTCATTGAGGTGCAGGAAAAGGAGTTATCACAACTGGAAGCAGCTCTGGAAAAACTGAATCAGGACATTGGTTCTCTACAAGAAAAACTCAATGAAGCTAAGAGTCGTCAGGAAGCATTTGCGTTACGTCAAAACACGGTAACTAGCCGAATCAAGGTCAAAAAGCAGCTTGATAATTCAGCGATTGATGACGCTATGCAGAAGTTTGATTTGTTTGAGCAGAAGATGGACCGCCTCGAGGCTGAAATTGAAGCATATGACTTGGGTAAAGGTCAGACATTGTCAGATCAAATTGACCAGTTAGTTGTTGATGAAGATATTGAGAAAGAATTAGAAGCTTTGAAAACTAAATTCAAAAAAGCTAGCTAATTCAACTACAGGAGATTGATATGAAATTTAATGATAGAGGTCGTGTTATTGCTCGGGACAAGTTGTATCGTAACGTTCGTCGCAGCAAGTTGATGGGTGTGTGTGCCGGCCTGGCTGATTTTTATGATATCGATCGTAATCTGGTCCGACTAGGCACTATCATTCTGGGCTGGTTCTTTACCATGCCAGTTATCTGTCTCTACGTTCTGGCTGGACTATTGTTACCAAAACGTCCAGACTGGAGTTACTACTAGTTACCTAAGACAGACTGAATACATATGAAGAAATTAACACGCTTTTTGTTAGTATTTGGTCTGCTTGGTTTGGCTCTGGTGTGCTACAGCATCGGTTTCAAGTCAGGCTCCATGGTACTCACAGCATTAGGATTGATATTAGAGCTTGCCTTCTGGCTTGGCATTATTAACACCTATCCAAACAACAATGCTGAGAGAAATACTTCATCTGATTCATAACTATCACAGTGTCGTTCTTGAATAGGCTACAATTGACCCAATACATCGTTACTAGTGCAGATTACTGGAGATTACCTTGACTGACTCTACTGATTCTAACGTTTCACCTGAGAATATACCGGAATCAATACTTACGCCTGAATCAAGTCGATTTAAACTGATTGCTTGGTCAGTGGTTGCTGTTATTTTCCTAGGCTACCTATTGGGTGTCTACTGGAGCTTTGAGCCAGAGCCACGGAAAATCAATAACGCACCGGATCAGGTGCGGGGTGTTGAACTGGTTGATAGTTTGATTTATGTGGTTGATACGCTACTTGAAAAGCCGGGTGGTTTCCTTGCCAATGATGTGACTCCACCAACAGTATTTCTGGATAATATTCCGGCATTTGAGTACGGCGCGATTGTTCAAGCGCGTGACTTGACTCGTAGTTTACGTAAAGAGTTTTCTCGGTCTCAGTCACAATCTGTGGAACAAGAAGATTTAAAGCTCGCCGAGCCGAAGATTTACATCGCTCACAAGAACTGGGCATTACCCAGTGCAGAGGGCGAATACCGCGATAGTATCGAAGCCATGAGCCGCTATCGGGATAAACTCTCTGATCCAAGTGTGACAGACGCGCAATTTTACGCCCGAGCCGATAACCTTCGCGACTGGCTCGGTGAAGTATCCAATCGATTAGGATCCTACTCCCAAAGACTATCGGCCAGCGTTGGCCAAGATCGGGTTAATACTGATTTGGCGGGTGATATTGCTGCCAGTCAGTCTACCGTCACGGGCTCTTCAATAATGGTGAAAACGCCCTGGCTCGAAATAGATGATGTGTTCTATGAGGCTCGTGGTGCGACCTGGGCATTGATTCAATTTCTCTCCGCTGTAGAGGTTGATTTTGCCGATGTTCTGGCAAAAAAGAACGCAACAGCCAGTCTGCAACAGATCATTCGTGAACTTGAGACAACCCAGGAAACCATATGGAGTCCAATGATTCTCAACGGTGGTGGATTTGGATTTGTTGCTAACCATTCATTGGTCATGGCATCGTATATCTCGCGAGCCAATGCCGCCATTATTGACTTAAGAGAGCTGCTGTCTCAGGGTTAAATCATGCTAATAGCACTCAGCTAAACACAGATGGCTATTGTTTCATCTGTGTTACTTAGATGTATTTCCTGTAAGTAAATGTAAACCTTTATCGATCTCACCACGTCTAATGATCTAAAGTAATAGCAGAATGCTATAGATGAGACCATCAGGTAACGTGACAGCTGTAACTGAGACAACAAATACCAACGAAATTAATGCGCTGGTAGACCGGGCAAAATCAGGTGATGTATCTGCTTTTGAGGGTTTATATCGTCGGCACATTAATCAAGTTTACAGTCTTTGTTATCGCATGACTGTAAATAAGTCTATCTCAGAAGAACTCACACAAGAAGCGTTTGTTCGTATCTGGCAAAAATTAGAATTGTTCAATGGTACCAGCAGTTTCTCTACCTGGATGCATCGATTGGTGACCAATGTAGTCATCAGTCAGATGCGTAAAAAGAATCTCATTGATCCATCCGATGATTTTGAAGCACTTTTGAATCAGAGTGCCGACAGAGCATCTTCAACTGCGGTTGGTATGGACTTGCAATCTGCTATCTTAAAATTGCCTAATGGTGCGCGTCAGATATTTGTTCTTCATGATGTCGAGGGTTACAAACATTCTGAGATATCGACCATGCTCGATATTGCCGAGGGTACATCAAAAACGCAGTTACATCGGAGTAGAAAACTTCTACGGGAGTGGATGCAATGAGCAAAGATAGCAATCAAACCATTGGTTCTCTGGAAGAGCGCCGTATCGCAAATGCTGCAGCTGACTTAGAACCTATACATACCCCCCAGCGTGATTTATGGCCTGAGATCGAAAACAGTATTTCGGGTAGCCACGCACGAACCAAACCCATGCCAACATGGATGCCTTATGCCTTAGCAGCATCCATTCTCATGACGGTCGTTTCTTTGGGAGTATCAACAAATTTTTATCTCAATCAAACCAAATCTGTTGTCGTAGCATCTAATGATTATATAGACGCTATTGAACAACCATATATGTTAGCCAGAGTGTCATATTTGGAAGAGATGGTAGTTCAGGGACAAGATCTGAGTCCGGAAATACGTCTGGTTTTAAAAGAGAATCTAGAAATTATTGATAAGGCGGTTGAATCAATTCACGAAGCATTAGCGACTAACCCTAACGATACACAATTGATCGACAGGTTAATTCAGACACGTGAGCAAGAGATGGCCTTATTCAGACAGTTAACTAAACGTCGTGTCACGACAATATAGGAGTAAATCATGACTTTTAAGCAACTACTACCTGCGACAGCAATGACCCTGCTACTTTCAGGAGCAATCTATGCTGGTGAGAAAGTTGATAGAACGATTGGAGTTAGTAGCGACGGCGTTGTGCAAATTGAAAACGTCAGAGGTATCATCCGAGTTGAAGGTTGGGATCGCGGTGAGGTATCTGTCAAAGGTACGTTAGACGATAGTGCTGAGAGATTAATTTTTGAAACCAACGGCGCAGTGACGAATGTTATTGTGAAAATGCCAAAGGGTAATATAAAGCGCGGTGATGGCTCAAATCTGGTTATTCGTGTACCGAATACTAATCAGGTTGATTTTGAGGGCGTTAGTTCGGACTTGTTTGTTAAAAACATCTCTGGTGGTGTTGACCTAGTGACAGTTAGCGGAGATATCGATACCAACAATATCAGCAAGCAAGTATTCCTTAAGTCAGTCAGTGGTGATTTAGTCATTAAAGAATCTTCTGGACAGGCTCGATTATCATCAGTCAGTGGAGACATTGAAGCTAAACTAGACAGTCAGGAAGTCGAGGCGAATACAGTATCAGGTGATGTCACGCTTTACTTAACCGAGTTCACTTCACTGGATGCTAGCTCAATAAACGGCGAAGTATGGGTTAAAGGTGCTCAGTCCGATGATGGTGAGACGGATGTCAGCAGTGTAAATGGTGATATCACCATTAATTTCACTAAATCACTTAATGCACGGATCAAGGCTAAGACAGGTCCTGGTGGCGATATTGATAATGGCTTAACGGCTGATCCAGTTGAGAATATTTTCCCAAACCAACAAAAGCTAAGCTGCAATGCTGGTAATGGTAACGGCAAAGTCAAACTATCAACAATCAATGGTTCCATTAAATTAAAGGGCGAATAAATCAAACTTTTTTCTGAAATTTTCGTCCTATACTTAAAGAGCACCTTTTATGGTGCTCTTTTGTTATAAACGTTTACATCTTTTTTATGGGGTACTCTACTGCTTGATGTATAATCTAACCTCAACAAATTTCGACTTTAAAAACAAAGTCGTGAAAAGATAGATAAGTAAATAATAAAATAGTGATTACTAGCGTGGTCAGTAGGGAAAGGTAAGACTTACAGTGACAAAAAACACTTTCCAAAACCTAGTTGAGGAAATGCGTCGAAGACGAGTTTTCAGAGTGGCGACATTATATGTGGTGTCCATCTGGCCGATCCTGCAAATCGTAGACATTCTCTCACCATCGCTCAATATCTCTGATGGTACCATGCGTAACCTGCTATTTTATTTTGTCTTAGGTTTTCCTATTGCAATTGTATTTGCCTGGCTTTACAACCTGACACCAAAAGGTATTGTCAAGAACGATGGCAATGAAGAGGCTGCCCAGGAACGCCTGTTTGGTAATCGTTTGGAAATCGCCGTTATCTTCATCTGTATTACTTTTGCCGGTGTATTGTTTACCTTTCAAGACGACTTATTTGAAATGACTCAAGAAGAGTCAGCAGCGACCAATGCCTTAGTACAGCAAACCCAACAATATGGTTCAATCGCCGTGCTGCCGTTTGTTCCCTTTAGTGATGATCGACAGGATGAATATTTCGCCGACGGGCTAGCCGAAGAGCTTTTGAATGTATTGGCAAAAATACAATCACTCCAGGTGGCAGCCAGAACATCATCATTCGCCTACAAGGGGATGACCTATAATATTCAACAGATTGGTCGTGAGTTAGGTGTGGATGTCATCCTTGAGGGCAGCGTGCGCCGTAATGATATAGATAATACCGTTCGAGTCACGGCTCAGTTAATAGATGTTCGATCAGGTAACCACCTCTGGTCTGAAACCTATGATCGTCAATTTGAGGATATCTTTCGCATTCAGGATGAAATCACGGAATCTGTGGTTGGCGAATTGCGCATCACCTTGCTGGGTGAGGAAAAACAGCAGTTGATGGCACATGACACAGCCACACCAGAGGCAGTTATCGCTCATACCAAGGGACGTGAAGAACTTGTGAAACGTACTGGTTCAGCTGTTAGATTAGCGAAAGAGTACTTCGAGCAAGCAGTCGCGAGTGACCCAAATTATGCCACAGCATATGCCAGTCTAGCCGAAGCTAATATCCTGCTGATTGAATACGATAACGCAGATCCGAAAACACATCGAGAACTAGCGCAGGCAGCGGTTGATAAGGCGTTGGCCATTGATGATGAACTTGGTTTGGCCTGGGCAGCACAAGGCCTTGTCTTGATGGGTGATTACGAACGCAGAGATGAAGCCATAGAAGTTTTTGAGAAGGCAATACGATTAAATCCTAGTTATGCCATGGCTTACATGTGGTATGCCTCATTCCAGGAAAGCTTCGAAGAAAGAATAAAAATGTATGAAAAGGCATTTATCTTGGATCCAATGTCGCCAGTCGCTGGATATAACTATGCCGTTAATCTAGTAGAGCTAGGGCGAGATGTCGAAGCCATGGAAGTCTTTTCGAATATGGTTGATGCCGATCCCTTCTATCCAAATTCCTATGTCGTAGTGGGCCTGCTCAATCATAACAATGGACGCTATGATCATGCTATCGAAAATTTAAGGAAGAGCTACAACCTCGGCGATTACGGTAAGTCAACACTGTTCCTTACTGAGGTTTATACCGAGCTCGGGGAAACCGAACAAGCACGTCACTGGATGAATCAGGTTCCGTCTAATGAAATGAATGATCGCGGTAGAAAATGGATGAATGCTCGACATTCTGTGATAGACGATAACTGGCCAGAAGCTGAAAAAATATTACGAGAGTTTGCAACCCCAAGTGATGAGGCAGAATCTTCTGAACAATGGGACGCAATCATCGCCAATTATTACCTGCAGGATTACCCCAGTGTCATTAATGCTTTTGAGGTGCTCGAGCCAGAATTGGACATTAGCTATAAAACATTCCAGAAACGACGCGGTTTATCGACGTTAATCTACGTTGCACATGCTTACAACGAGATCGAGCAAACCGAGAAAGCACTTTCTCTTGTGAATTTAATTAGAAGTGAGTTTTCTGAATTTCTGGATATTGGATTCCGCAAAACAGCCAATCATTGGTACCTCATGGGGCTGCTAGAGGTTGTTGAGGGAAATGAAGAGATGGCCATCATCTCGATGCAAAGAGCTGTGGATCAGGGCTGGGTGAATATTTGGGAAATGGAGCAGGAACCGATACTACGAGATTTGTTCGACAAGCCAGAATTCTCAGAGGTTCGCCAAACGCTCAATGCCCGTCTGGCGGTTATCAAAGAGCAACTTGCCTTTATGGATAAAACGGCCTCATTATAAGGCCGTTTTTAAAAATATCTAACTGACTGGCTCGTCAGTAACATTCAAAAAGCGCTCAACCGATTCCAACACCTCTTTACGTGCGGCGGCCGCTCCTTCCCAGCCCTCGATTTTCACCCACTTTGTTTTTTCCAAGTCTTTGTAATGCGTGAAAAAGTGTGTGATTTGCTCAATCAGCATAGTGGGCAACTCGTCATACTCGGTCATCCCTCGGTAGTCATAGCAGAGGGCATCCTCGGGGACAGCGATCACTTTCGCATCAGGACCCGATTCATCACTCATTTTTAACACACCGATTGGCCGGCAAGGTATGACTGAACCTGGAACCACTGGAAATGGCGTTGGCACCATGACATCGACTGGGTCACCATCTTCAGACAATGTGTGCGGAATGTAGCCATAGTTTGCAGGGTAGTGCATCGGAGCGGATAAAAAGCGGTCCACCAACATTGCGCCTGACTCTTTGTCGACCTCGTATTTTACTGGATCCGAGTGTGATGAAATTTCAATGATGACATTGATACTGTGCGGGATATTCTTCCCTGATTTAACTAATTTGAGGCTCATTGCTTTTCCGTAAAACAGTGTGGAATTAAAAAAGGCCGCTATTATAATGACAAAAGGCCCTGTGTACCACGAAATATGGGCAAAATTGGCCCTAAAACTCCCTAAAATAGCCTTGAATTTGATTTATCGCATGAAAACCTATACAAGTTTTGTTCTCTTGTTTACACTGCGTACTGATTTTTGAGGGGTAAGCTTCTCTTTTCAGTACAAAACCTCATTTAATAACAACAAAACGGATCTCAGAAAACATGTTAGAACTACTATATCTTCCGCCAGCATTAGGTGTTGCTGGACTGGTTGTTGCTTTCATTATTTATGAAATCATCAAGAAGTCATATGCGCCTAAAGATAAAATTAAAGAGATATCTGACAAGATTCATAAGGGTGCTCTTGTATTCATGCACACTGAATACAAAATGCTAGCTCTGTTTGCAGGTGTCTTAATTATTGGACTTGCGTTGTCTCTGGGTAAAGACACAACGATAGCGTTTGTGGCCGGAGCTCTGTCTTCGTCATTAGCAGGTTATATCGGTATGTACACTGCTACCAAGGCGAACTCAAGAACTACGACAGCTGCACATGAGCATGGTCCCGCACAGGCATTGACCATCGCCTTCTATGGCGGCTCAATCATGGGCTTGTGTGTTGCGTCATTAGGCTTATTAGGTCTTGGCACACTGTACTACCTATATGGTGGTGACCCTGCAACTGCTCACACACTTCACGGTTTCGGAATGGGAGCTTCAACAGTGGCTCTGTTCTCGCGTGTTGGTGGTGGTATCTTCACTAAGAGTGCTGACGTCGGCGCTGACCTGGTTGGTAAAGTAGAGGCAGGTATTCCAGAAGATGACCCACGTAACCCAGGCGTAATTGCGGATAACGTTGGTGACAACGTCGGTGACGTAGCGGGTATGGGTTCAGATATCTTCGAATCATACTGTGGTTCTATGATTGCAAGTTTAACCATTGCATCAACGATGACTACTTTCACACTTGGCTCGCAGAATGCCCTAATGGCATTACCACTAGGCTTAGCTTCTGTTGGTCTTATCTGCTCAGTGATTGGTATTATCATTGTGAAAATGATGTCTAACAGCAGCCCAGAGAAGGCCCTTCGTGCCGGTACTATGGGTGCGACATTAATCTTCATCGCTGCAGCATATGTATTCATTGATATGGAGAGCATTAGCATCAACATCTGGTACTCAGTACTAGCGGGTGCGTTAGGTGGCATTATCATTGGACTAGTAACTGAGTACTACACAGCAGCAAAGCCGGTACGTGACATTGCCAAATCTGCTGAGACAGGTTCTGCGACAGTGATGATTACTGGTCTGTCAGTAGGTATGCAATCTGTTGTTGTTCCAATCTTAACTATCTGCTGCATTATCTTCGTATCGACTGAGCTTGCTGGTCTATACGGTGTAGGTATTGCTGCGGTTGGTATGTTGGCCACTGTGGGTATTACCATGGCAATCGACGCATACGGCCCAGTTGCTGATAATGCGGGCGGTATTGCTGAGATGGCTGGACTAGGTGAAGAGACTCGTAAAATTACTGACTCTCTAGATGAGCTTGGTAATACAACTGCTGCGATTGGTAAGGGCTTCGCGATTGGTGCTGCAGCACTTGCGGCGCTGGCTATTATTGCGGCATTCATCGAAGTAATGGTCGCTAAGTCTCCTGACTTCGCACTGAAGCTCGATGACCCAATGGTACTCATAGGTTTATTCATTGGTGGTGTTCTGCCATTCATGATCTCATCAATCACAATGACAGCCGTTGGTGATGCGGCCTTTGAAATGATTCACGAGATTCGTCGTCAGTTCAAGGAAATCCCTGGTCTATTAGAGGGTAATGCTGAGCCTGACACTGATAAATGTGTTGATATTGCAACGACTGCTGCACTGAAGAAAATGATCCTTCCTGGTGCTATTGCTGTGGGTGCTCCGGTAGCTGTTGGCTTTGGTCTTGGTGCTGAATCACTCGGTGGCATGCTTGGTGGCGCATTATTAGGCTGTGTTCTGTTAGCACTCATGATGGCAAATGCTGGTGGTGCTTGGGACAACGCTAAGAAGTATATCGAGAAAGGCAACTACGGCGGTAAGGGCTCTGATGCTCACGGTGCTGCAGTTGTTGGTGACACAGTAGGCGATCCTTTCAAGGATACCTCTGGCCCATCGATGAACATTCTGATTAACGTAATGGCAATTGTTTCTCTCGTTATTGCACCGTTACTTTAATAATTAAATGCTCAACAAAAAAGCCGCTCATTGAGCGGCTTTTTTAATGCCTGAATTTAGAGCGCCTACACGCTCTAATCACACATCAAACTTTTTCTTCAGCTTTTTAGGAACCAAAATATTCTTTAGCTTCACATACTGAGGTAAGCCGTTTTTATATGGTGGGTAATCTTCACCCGCAATAAGCGGTGCCAAATACTCACGACAAGCTTCGGTAATATGCATACCATCACGAGTAATGTATTTGCGTGGCATCATCTTCTCAACGTTCGCGACGTCTTTTAATAATGCTTCACCAATGGTCCAACTGTACTTCTTGGTCGGCTTGCGAACAATAATGGGCATACGTGCATTTTTACCCTCGAGAGCTAATTCAACAGCCGCTTTACCCAGAGCATAGGCTTGCTCTACATCGGTTGCACTGGCAATATGGCGTGCAGCGCGTTGCAGATAATCAGCAACAGCCCAGTGATACTTATAACCGAAAGCCTCCTTCACCATATTGGCAACTACCGGAGCAACACCACCGAGCTGTTTATGACCAAAGGCATCGACGGTACCTGAGTCAGCCAAGAATGTGCCATCCTTATAGGCCGCTCCTTCTGATACCACAATGGCACAATAACCATGGCGTTTGACCATCAGTTGTACTTTCTTCAGAAATAGTTCTTTATCAAAAGGAATCTCTGGGAACAAAATAATATGCGGTGCATCACCTTTCTCTTCAGCCGCTAATCCACCCGCTGCAGCAATCCAGCCGGCATGTCGGCCCATCACTTCCATAACGAAAACTTTAGTTGATGACTCCGCCATTGATTCTACATCGTAACCCGCCTCTTTGATGGATACCGCGACATATTTAGCTACTGAACCAAAGCCGGGGCAATTATCAGTGTAAGGCAGGTCATTATCGACGGTCTTAGGAACACCAATACAGGTAATTGGATAGTCCATTTCTTCACTGAGTTGCGACACCTTGTGAGCCGTGTCCATCGAGTCACCGCCACCATTGTAAAAAAAGTAACCGATATCATGTGCTTTAAATACCTCAATGAGCCTTTCATACTCAGCACGATTCTCTTCGATGCTTTTCAACTTATAGCGACAAGATCCAAACGCACCCGATGGCGTGTGTTTAAGGCCATTTATAGCCGTTTTGGTCTCTTTGGATGTGTCATAGAGTTCTTCGCGCAGCGCTCCAATAATGCCATTTCGACCAGCATAGACTTTACCGATCATATGTTTATTTGCTCTGGCTGTTTCAATAACACCGGCAGCACTTGCATTGATAACTGCGGTAACACCACCAGATTGTGCATAGAAAGCATTTGCTTTTCGATTTTTCACTATAATCCCCTGTGACCAATTATTTGCGTTAATCATAACGTGATTAAGTTCATATCCCAAGATTGATTTGGAATGTCATTAATAGAAACTTTAACTATCAATTAACCACATCAGAATTCGTACGTATATAGCTCTGAATAGTAGATAACCAGGGATAACAAACTGCTCTTGATTTTATATCGCTACGCCCACATAGTTATCAGCCTATCAACAGGGGAATTACAGTGCGAGACAACGAAATATCAATAGCGATAACGGGTGCATCAGGTGCCTGCTATGGCATTCGTTTGTTGCAGTGGCTGTGTCAGGCCAATATCAAGGTACATCTGATGATATCTGATGCTGCACGTGTTGTAATGGCCACTGAAGAGGGTCTCGAAATTGCCAAGAGTCCTGCTAAACAAAAATCCACACTCTGTGACGTGCTTGATATAAACCCTGAACTGCTGGAATGTTGGAGTCAGAACAATTGGGCTTCTGCAGTCGCAAGTGGATCATCAGCCCCTTCCAGAATGGTTGTCTGCCCATGCTCCACTGGGTCGTTATCAGCCATCGCAACAGGTGCGAGTAATAACCTAATCGAACGGGCTGCTGATGTTGTCTTAAAGGAACGAGGTCAGCTGATTGTGGTTCCCAGAGAGGCGCCTTATTCAGCCATACACCTTGATAACATGCTGAAATTAACACAGGCCGGCGCGATTGTTTTGCCCGCAAGTCCAGGGTTTTACAACAAGCCAGAATCAATTGCCGATTTAGTGGATTTTGTAGTGAGTCGTATCCTAGATAAATTAAATATAAATAATGAATTATCCGGACGTTGGGGTTATATGTCCGATGCAGAGCCTGCTGGGGAGTAACATGAAGGCACTAGAGATAAAAAATCTCTCGAAAATATATGGCGGTAAGGTCGAGGCCCTGAAAGGGATAGATCTTAGCGTAGAGGAGGGTGATTTTTTTGCCCTACTTGGACCCAATGGTGCCGGTAAATCAACTACCATCGGTATCATCACCTCACTTGTTAATAAAACCGGAGGCAGCGTTAAAGTTTTCGGACATGACATAGATACTGACCTGACCAGCGCCAAGCGGCAGCTAGGTCTCGTGCCACAAGAATTCAACTTCAGTCAATTTGAGCGTGTCATTGAGATTGTCGTCAATCAAGCGGGCTATTATGGTATTCCCAGAAAACAGGCCTATGCTCGAGCCGAAGTTGTATTGAAACAACTGTCACTCTGGGAAAAGCGCGATAGTCGAGCAAGGGAATTATCGGGAGGTATGAAACGACGCCTGATGATTGCGCGCTCACTGATGCATGAGCCAAAACTCTTGATCTTGGATGAGCCTACCGCTGGAGTCGATATTGAAATTAGACGTTCCATGTGGGAATTCTTGACCGAGCTGAATGAGCAAGGCACAACCATTGTTCTCACAACGCATTATCTAGAAGAAGCGGAAAGTCTCTGTCGAAACATAGCAATTATCGATCAAGGAGAAATTGTAATCGATACCGATATGAAGAGCATTATAGCCAAACTAGATGTTGAAACTATCGTTTTAGATACTTCGGAGATTGGTGAAGTTGAGCTGTCTCTCTCTGACTATACATTTCGTAAAAGAGACAATACAACCATAGAGGTCGAGATAAAAAAGGGTGTCGGTGTTAATCGACTATTTGAGTACTTATCATCGTTGGGTATCGAAGTGCAGAGTTTACGTAACAAAGCGAATCGTTTGGAGGAGCTATTTGTTCGTCTTGTAGACAACAAGAAAACTGAGGCTGGAGAGAACAATGTTTAGTCATCCAAATTTTATTGCATTTAAGAGCATTGTTCACAAAGAGATATCCCGATATACCCGTATCTGGGT
>CAXRAF010000035.1:0-16186 GCA_964228485.1 Alteromonadales bacterium
CTTGAACCTTGTCGTCCGGTAAGTCTTGTTGTGTTGGTTCAGGAAGCGCCGGCTCGGTTTTATTCGTGGCTTGCACAACTGGTTGGGAGACATCAATGACCTCTTCGGTGACTGCGACTTCTGGCTCTGCGGGGAATAATAATTGAGCAATTTCCTGTTGGTAAAAGAAACCGCCGAATATGAGCAATATGACAAAAGTGAGTCCAGCAAACCAGTAGCCCATGAATGACACACCGGGTTCATCTTCATACAGATCATCCGAGAAATCATCCTCTGGGATCATGTCTGTATATTCTAGCGCCAAGGTTTGTAATTGGCTGAGATTGTAGTTGCCCTGCTCTACAATTTCGTAAATCTCGTCCGGTTGCGCCTGATAACCTTCAGATAGCAGAATACTCTCGACCCAATCCTTGGCATCGCGCTCTGATAATTGCGGTACGTCGATAGTGTATATTCCGGTATCAGGCAGCACACCCATCGCAGCAGATTCTATGCTGATGGTTAAATCATGATTGGCAAATAACAATACTTTAAGAAATGGTGAATCTCTCTCTTGCTCAGCAGCTGAGAGTGCACATAACTCTCTCAGTACGTCGGTAGATAGTGTGTCGGCATCATCAATTACGAGAATGCGATTAACCATCGGCAACTTTTCTGTCGACAGATATTGCTGAAACGCTTCATTATCCAGAGCCGTAGTAGTGGTCGTCAATAATTCTGATTGTATGGCCTGAAAAACCTGATCGGTGGTCAATAAGGGTTGTGCTTGGATAAAACAGATATCTGTCTCTTCGCTGATGGCCTCGAGCAAACGCTCTAGCAGATAGGTTTTACCCGATCCGCGCTCGCCAAGAACCAGTGTCAACAGATTGCCAAACCGTGACAAATGGACGAGTTTTTCCAGTAGTGGATTAACATGACTGGCTATAAACGGCCGCTGTTCTTCAAATAACGGGTCGCGGTCGATGCGCTCATCGAACATCAGAGCTTCGAAATCTGGCTCACTATCACTATCATGCCTTGAATTCATCGCTTACCCCATAACTAGCCGGATGCCCCAAATTGATACCACAGCTGCTCAATCGCTTGCATGTCACCACAAGTCTCTATAATGCTCCTACCGGCTTCCACTGGCAAGATCAGGCGCAATTTTTGCTCCAGGTTTTTCTTATCTTTAAGCATGGCAGACATGAGATCAGCCACCTCTAGAGGTTTCCTAAGTCGTGTTGGTAAGTCAAAATAACTTAACAACTGCTCTAATGGCTCGTAGAGTTGCTCGTCACAGACATTATGCGCGATGGCATATTTCATCGCCATGAGCATACCAACAGCGACCGCTTCACCGTGTAACCACTCACCATAGCCAGCCACCTGCTCGATTGCATGACCAAATGTGTGACCATAATTAAGTAATGCTCGCTGACCCTGCTCGCGCTCATCCATAGCCACAACATGTGCTTTGTAGGCGCAGCATTGATGAATCATTTCAGCAAGCATGGTTGGGTCATGTTGCTTTATGGGCTCTCTGTGACTATTCAACCAATGCAGAAAATCAGTTTCAGAAACAAAACCATATTTGATTACCTCAGCCATGCCAGCAGAAAATTCATTTTCAGGGAGTGTCTTCAACGTCATTGGATCGATAAATACGGCCTCAGGCTGATAGAAACTTCCAATTAAATTTTTTCCCACTGAATGGTTGATAGCGGTCTTACCACCAACCGATGAATCGACTTGTGACAACAAGGTGGTGGGAATTTGAACAAGTCGACAGCCACGATGTAAGGTGGCAGCGATGAATCCTGTCAAATCACCAATTACGCCGCCTCCGAGCGCTATCAATAAACTGCTTCTATTGAAGTTGGCACTGAGCAGTTCAGTCATTAAATCAGTATAGACATTGATACTCTTGGCATTTTCAGAGTCTGGCGCTAAAAATACTTTAATATCATCTCTGCCAAGCGCATTGAGTAATTTATCCAGATAAAGATCGGCAACTGTCTGATTGGTTATCACCGCGACATGGGGTGGTAATGAAAGGCTGTCGACTATGCCATTTGCAATTAAGCCATCCTCGACATAGATTGGATAACTTCGTTGGTTTAGAGAAACCTCAAGCTGTTTCACAAATTAACGCTCGATTTCGTCGATGATATGCTTAGCAACTGATTTGACTGAGCTGCGATCGGTGGTGAATGTATAATCTGCAATTTCGTGATATAGCGGGTCACGCTTCTCTTTTAGTGATAAGAATAATTCTTCTGGATCATCGGCGTTCTGAATCAGTGGCCGTTTCTTGTCTCTTCGAGTTCGCTCGAGTTGTTGCTCTATAGACGTCTCCAGAAACAATACCGTACCGCGTGCTGCCAGAAAGTTACGATTCTTAGCACTCAACACAGCACCACCACCGGTTGCGAGCACAATTCCCTGCATCTGCGTGAGCTCTTCGATAATAGCTTCCTCGCGCTTACGAAACCCTTCTTCGCCTTCCAGATCGAATATCCAATCAATATCTGCACCGGTGCGCTGTTCAATCACTTGATCGGTATCGATGAATTCCATCTTGAGCTGTTGCGCTAATTGCTTGCCAATAGATGACTTACCTGCACCCATTGGTCCTATTAAAAAGACATTTCTTTTATTCTTCATACACTTAAACTAATTCTTATACGAGTGACGTCGTTTGTTAACTGCGTGGCTAAAAAACCAAAAAAGCCTGCACATTTTACAATGTGCAGGCTGTATACGCTATCCCTGTTGATTAATTTACAGAGTCTTTTAGTATCTTCGGCGTGACAAAGATTAATAATTCCTGCTTAGCTCTCACGTCAGACTGTGTTCTGAATAGCCAACCTAGCCAGGGAATATCACCTAGCAGTGGTACCTTAGTCTCATCACGATTGGTTCGTTGTTGATAAATACCGCCAAGAACAACTGTCTGGCCATTGTCTACCAATACCTGAGTTGTAACCTGTTGCGTGTTAATAGCCGGTCCTTGAAGTGTTGCCTCACCCCGGGTGTCTTGAGTCACTGTCAAATCGAGAATAATACGATCATCTGGAGTAATCTGAGGTGTTACTGTCAATGATAGGACGGCCTTCTTAAACTGCACCGATGTGGCACCGGATGAAGTTGCATTTTGGAATGGTATTTCTTCACCCGCTTCAATACTCGCCTCTTTTTGGTTTGCCGTGATCACGCGTGGACTGGCAATGACCTCACCACGGTTTTCGTTTTCCAGCGCCGATAGCTCGAGGTCGAGCAACAGGCCTTTAGATAGATTTGCGTATGAGATACCAAATGAACCTGCAGGATTAGCAACAGGAAGACTGACATTCAAGGTATCCGAGAGATTTGCCTCGCCATCACCAATTTGCGCATTTAAATCATTTGATGCAGGCAATGAACCAGAAATGGTTGCCTCACTACGAATCTTGGTTGCACCCCACTGCACCCCGATTTCTTCTGTCCAACCACTACTGGCTGTAACAATACGCGATTCTATCTGAACCTGGCGAACTGGAATATCCAGCTCAGATACCAGATCTCGAACCTCGGCGAGCTTGTCCGATGTGTCTTTCACGAGCAGTGAGTTAGTGCGCTCATCAACGGTTACTGACCCACGATCTGATAGCAGACTGTTCTCTTGTGCCTTCAGCAAGGTCGCCACTTCAGAGGCTTTGGCATAATTGACCTGTATCAGCTCAGTGCGAAGTGGCGCTAATTCAGCGACCTGCTGATTGGCTTCTAATTCAGCCTTCTCGCGCGCAGCAATTTCTTGAGCCGGTGCAACCAGCATGACATTACCGTCGATACGCTTATCGAGGCCCTTGGTCTTAAGAATAATGTCCAGAGCCTGATCCCAAGGAACATTTTGCAGACGTAGTGTCAGATTGCCACGAACTGTGTCTGAAGCTACCAGATTAAGACCGGTATGCTGAGCGATAATCTGAAGTACTGCACGTACCTCAATATCCTGGAACATCAATGACAGACGCTCACCGACATAAACATTCTTATCGGCGCGTAATTTTTCTGCTTCGCGTTTGGTAAGCGGTTTCAGTTCAATGGTAAATTGATTATCAGTTTGGTAGGCCAAATATTCAAATTCATTCACCGTATCAATGGTTACCCGAATTTTGTCAGAGAAACGGCTAGTCTGGATGAAAGTAGCCGGTGTTCCGAAATCGATTACATCCAACTTTCGCAGCAATGAATCCTGCATGTTTGCGCCCATGAAGTCGGCAATTACTTTGCGGCCTTCCTGACGGAGGTCGACCGAAATATCACTATCAGCCATATTCAGTACAATTTGACCTTCACCACCAGTACCACGGCGGAAATCAAGTGATGAAATATTCTTTGATGATGACCCCATGTAACTGTTTGACTGCACTGTAGCTGTCGTTGCCGCGGGCTCATCGTAAATTGAGTTAGTTGCTCCTGCACCAATTGTAATTACAAAATCATCACCCGAACGAGACGTTGTGTAAGAGGTCATTTCCAGCAGCGCCACTACCACACGAACGCGAGAGCCAGCTTCTACAGCAGTCACACCGACGACATTACCTGTGTCAATACGTGTGTTTCTCTTGGCCAACGCGGATGAAGTGTCATCGAAATCGAGTGAGATACGAGCTGGATTGTTAGTAGTAAACTCTCGGCTAGGATCAACACCGTCGGTCATTTTCAGTCTGACTTCAATACGATTGCCCGGTAACACAGAGTAGCTGACATCCTGCAGCACAGCCGCCAACATAGATTGGGTTGATACAAACACCAGAAATAGCGAAGCCATTAGTTGCAGTGGCCCGCGCCAGAATTTTGCTCCTCGTGTACGAGAAAACTCTGAGTGTTTACTATTCATTGTTTTGACTCCTTGGCTCATTGATCAACCTCCAATTGCATGGGTCTGGCTTCCCAGCAGCCCTGACCGTTTGGTACGATTTCCATGAGTTGTAAGTTTTGTTCTGAAATACTGGTTATTTGACCATGGTTGAGGCCCAGATGATTACCCACCTGCACCCGATGAATACTGCCAGAATCTTGTCTGATGAGTGCCCAAGCTTCACCGCTTTGACGCATCGACCCGACCATCTTCAGTGACTGAAGTGCATAATCCTCGAGCTCTTCACGAACGCGATTAGGATCCGGTCGCACTTGAGTCGCACATTGCTCTAGACTGCCTAATTCGCCGATAGCTTCAGGACGGGCTGTCTCAAAAGGACTGCGCAGATGCCCGGCAGAATATATAAAGGCCTCATAAGGTCGAATCTCTGGTAACGCCTCGATCGGCGTTGCAGGTCTTGATTTGACCTCGGCAACCCAATTTTGCAGATCCTGATTGTCCGTTTCAAAGAAACAGCCTGTCAAGAAAACAGATATGAGGGACATAGTTGCTAATTTGGCTAATCTCATTGCTTAACCCCCTTAAGTATGTCAGTACAGACATTTTTATCGCTCGCGGCATCATAACGGTATGTTTTGGCGAGTACTTTCAAGGTTAAGTTAGTATTGTCTGCATTACGACCTTTGGGTCGCTCTATGGTCAGGTTATGCAAGGTTACTATGCGCGGTAAGCTTGAGACACGGCTGACAAAAATCCCCAGTTGATGGTAATCACCTGTCACCTCAATTGAGACGGGTTTCTCTGTGTAAAACTGTGCTTTGCTCTCTTTCAAATATTTTGTTTCTCTGAATTCTAAGCCGCTGTAGGCCTCTGATTGAGAGATATCATCAATAAGACCTGGAATTTCGGTATTGGTCGGTAATTGACGCAACATACCACGGAACGATATGCACATGTCTTTCATTTGTTCACGGTACGCTAGCAGGTTGACCGCCTTTTTCTGCTTGGTTTCAAACTCATTCTTAAGGTCGAGTTCTTGCCGCTCTGCTGACTCTAAACGTTGAATCTGATCGGTGGTGTCAAAGTAGTAAACCAAACCGATAACCGCTGCGAAAACCAACACTGTAAAGAATCCTTTAACAAGTCCAGGCCAATCACCGACATTATCAAAGTCAAGATTTTTAAACTGATCGAGATTGATATCCATGTCTTACCTCCCTTTCCTGTTATTCTTCTTAGGCTTAGGTTTCTTCAACAGCGCCTTCTCTTTAGCGGTCATATCAAACGTGGTTAATGGCACACTCCCCTTAGTATCAGCTTTAATATTGCTGACATCAGGACGCACGAGCCATTCTGACCCTTCGATATTCCGCATAAAGGCTGAAATACGTGGTGTTGATTCCGAAATACCTTTAAAACTCAGGTTGGCACCTTTACGCTCAAGCCTGGTTAGATGCACGCCTGAAGGGATTTGTCGAACTAACTCATCAAACAATCGGACCACCAAAGGACGCCTCTGTTGTAGTGATTGTACGATCTGCATGCGATTGAGCAGCTCTTGTTTTTGTTTCTCCAACTCATTAATTTCGCGAATTTGCTTGTCAAGTTGACTTATTTCGTCGCTGAGAAACTTATTTCTACCCTGTTGGTCAGAAATCATGTTTTCAAAAGTGACATGTACCAATATGGAAACGAGTACACCAACAATAGCTGACAGAGCGAGTATGCCGAGGAATTCTCGCTTTTTTGCCGCACGTTGTTCAACGCGCCACGGTAAGAGGTTAATTTTGGCCATTAGTCAAAACTCCTCAGTGCTAGTCCACAACAAATCATTAATGATGGCGCATCGGTACTGAGCGCTTGGGCATTAACACGTGAAGACAGCGACATATCTGTAAATGGATTCGCAATTGAGGTTGTGGTTCCTAATCTGGTTTCAATCATATCGTCGATTCCTTCGATACTCGCGCAACCGCCTGCAAGTACCAAATGATCAACCTCACCATACTGACTGGATGAGTAGAAGAACTGCAATGCTCGACTTACCTGTTGCACAATACCCTCCTTGAAGGGTTCGAGCACTTCGGTAATGTAGTCGTCAGGTAAACCGCCCTGCTTTTTAGCCAGCCCAGCCTCTTCATAGGATAAACCATAACGACGTTGAATCTCTTCGGTTAGCTGAGCACCGCCAAACACCTGTTCGCGGGTATATATAGTACGGTTGTTTTGCAACACACTCAGGCTGGTCATGGTCGAACCAATATCCAGCACCGCAAGAATTTGCTCTTCATCCTGACCAAAGGTTTCTGTGCCCAGCATCTCAAATACACGCTCCATGGCGTATGCTTCGATATCAACTACTTTTGCAGTAACGCCAGCTATCTCGAGTGCATCGGAGCGACTCTCGACATTTTCAGACCGACTAGCGGCTAGAAGAACATCAACCTTATCGGGAGCTCTCTCGGATTCGCCCAACACTTCGAAATCCAATGACACCTCTTCAAGCGGATAAGGAATGTATTGATCTGCCTCAACCTCGATTTGCGTCTCAATCTCAGCTTCGCTGAAACTGGCATCGAGTTGAATGGTTTTAGTTATTACCGCAGAGCCAGCGACGGCTACAGCAGCATTTTTCAAACTTGAGCCGGAGCGTTTGATACAACGCTTGACTGCTTCGCCCACCATCTCAACATCTTTAATGTCTCGCTCGATGACGGCCTCAGGAGGGAGTGGTTCAACCGCATAACTTTCTACTCGATAGCGATTACCTACTTGGCCAAGTTCGATCAACTTGACAGAGGTTGAGCTAATATCGAGCCCGATCAGCGGTTGTTTACGTTTCCCGAATAATTCAGATAGCATAGGATTTTTCCCTATCGACATCCATGAAATAAATCTATTTTATGTGAAACCACTTGAGATAGTACTCACAACTATAGGAAAAATCACCTGTTTTTTAATTTTTTTTATAGTTGAGAGAAAAAATATATAATCTTTAAGACAATATCCACACTCTAAGTAATATATAGTTCAATGGCTAAGAAATATCTATTGGGGATGGTTAAAAATGCTATCCACTTAACACTTTTTACAATAATTGGCGCTTTTATGGTGTTTTTAGCCTGTTATTTGTATGTTGCACCGCAACTTCCGGCCGTTGAAACGCTCCGGGAGTACAAACTACAAACGCCAATGAGCGTGTACTCAGCGAATGGTGAGCTGATTGCCAATTTTGGCGAAAAACGACGTATCCCACTGGCATTTGAAGAAATACCCGATGTTCTCAACCAGGCGTTGATTGCCACAGAGGATAAGCGCTTTTATGATCACGGTGGCGTCGACGGGATTGGATTGCTTCGTGCTGTGTATGAACTGGTCACAACAGGTCAGATAGGTGGCGGCGGAAGCACTATCACGATGCAGTTAGCCCGAAACTTTTTTCTGTCATTCACGCAAACCTTTACGCGCAAAACAAAAGAGATCTTCCTAAGTTGGAAAATTGAGCAATCGCTGACCAAGCAAGAGATACTGACTTTGTACTGGAACAAAATCGATTTCAGCTATCGTGCTAATGGTATTGGTGCAGCGGCACAGGTTTATTATGGCAAGACGGTCGACCAGCTCACATTACCTCAGTTAGCGATACTAGCCGGGATACCCAAAGGACCGACCACACATAACCCGCTAGCCAATCCTGAGAAAGCGTTTAGTCGCAGAAATCATGTGCTGCGGCGTATGCTGCTTGAGAATTATATCGACGAGGCCACCTATGAGGAAGCAATTGCGACCCCTCTCACTGCTTCTTACCATGGTTCACGTATAACCGTCTCAGCTCCCTATCTGGCAGAAATGGTGCGTAGTGAAATGGTAGAACGCTTCGGTCGCGAGGATGCTTACACGGCTGGCTACAAGGTTTACACCACGCTGGACAGTGTTCTACAGGAAGCAGGTAGACAATCACTGAGGAAAGCGCTCGTCGCCTACGACCGCAGACATGGCTATCGTGGTGCGGAGCAATCTTTCCCAGAAGTAGCTGAATTTGCGTTGGAACTAAATAGCCAACTCAATTCAATGGCTGCTCCCCTTGCCGATGGGATCAGTGCAGATGACGTTGCGGATAGCGAGAACCCAGAATCGGATAATGATGACAAATCATCGCCACAGCAAAACAACATAGCTTTTACCGAGGCTTTACTAACGCTCGATTTTACCGAGTTGGAAGCGATTCTTCAGGATTATCGTGTGCTAGGCGATCTTCAGCCTGCACTTGTGTTGTCGGTAGAAGAGCAGGCTCTGACTGTTTTATTAAAAAAATATGATCGCAACACGCCATTGCATAGCCGTGTGATCCGTGTTGACTGGAATGGATTAGAGTGGGCCCGTCCCTACATCAGCGAAAACAGACGCGGACCGAAACCAAGAACAGCCAGCGCCATTACCCAGCCAGGTGATTTGATCCGTATTTATCAAGGTGCCGACAACCAGTGGCAACTAGGACAACTACCGGCGGTTAAGGCTGCTTTTGTAGCGCTGAATCCAGACGATGGTGCTATTAAGACACTTGTGGGTGGTTTTGATTTCAATCTTAATAAGTTCAACAATGTCACTCAGGCCAGACGGCAACTCGGTTCCAATATCAAGCCGTTTATTTACTCGGCTGCTCTCGAAAAAGGTTATACCGCAGCCACTGTGGTTAATGATGCGCCGTTCACTAAGGTTGATCCAACAAGCGAAAATATATGGCGTCCAAAAAATGATAGCGGTAACTATAAGGGTCCTACCAGACTCCGTGATGCTCTGTCACGCTCAACGAATATGGTATCAATCCGACTCGTTAATGATATTACGCCGGGCTATATTGTCGACTATCTGAGTAATATCGGCTTTGACCGACGCAATCTACCAAAGGTGGCTAGTATCGCCCTTGGCTCACCCTCATTTAGCCCACTGGAGCTTGTGACCCATTATGCCAGCTTCGCTAATGGCGGTTACCAAGTAGCGCCCTACTTCATCCAACGCGTAGAGGATGCCAATGGCAATGTCATTTTTGATAACCAGCCGAGTCAGGTGTGTCTGACGTGTCTGGAGATGCTAGCCGAGCAAAAGCAAGTCGACATGGTCGAGTCTGACGGTGACTTGGAGGCTGAGATTTCCCCTGAAGATCTATTGTTAGCTGAAATAGCTCAGGAGCAGGGACCCGATAATACCAATATGCCAGCCACAGATGACGTGATGAGTTCAGAGCAGATGACTGAAGCCGACATCTCGATCTTAGATCAAATGATTTCGTTTGAACCCGCCTTACCCATTGATGAAGCACTCATCGCTCCCAGAGTCATTGCTGAGGATAATGTCTACATTCTCGATAGTATGATGCGCGATGTCATCACCCGTGGTACTGCAGCAAGGACCCTACGCCAGAGCAATAGTCCATTGTTACAACGCAATGATCTGGGTGGTAAAACCGGCACTACCAACGATGCCAAGGATGCCTGGTTCTCTGGCTATAATGGCGACTTTGTTGCAACAGCCTGGGTTGGTAACCAAAAATACACCGATCCGGGACTTGGGAATAATGAATATGGCGGCAAAGCAGCGCTACCCATATGGCAAGGTTTTATGGAGGCTGCACTGGCGGGGAAGCCGGATCATTCAGTGCCACAACCTCCGGGGCTTGTGACTGCGAAAATCGACCCAAAGACCGGTTTACTGGCGCCCGCTGGTATGCGCGGCGCAATATTCGAGATATTCCGTCAACGATTTATTCCCGAGCGGACTGCAGAGGTGGATATCAGTAATCCATTCGAAGCCAAGGCTAAAGAGGAAGAGGACTTGTTCTAGTAACCGCTCATAAGCCATTCTTGCGGCAATAAAAAACGGGGCTGATGCCCCGTTTTTAGTATCTGATCGTGTGTTACTTTGCTTTACGATTTCCGAAACGTTGACGGAATCGATCAACACGGCCACCAGAATCCATAATCTTCTGTGTGCCAGTGTAGAATGGGTGACATTCAGAACATACGTCAAGTGACATGTCTCTACCAAGAGTCGAACGAACCTTGATTACATTGCCGCATGAGCAAGTCGCTGTCATCATCTCATAATCAGGATGAATATCTTTTTTCATGGGTTTACCTCGTTTAGGTGCATATCGCCATAGGATCCGCTGTCCTACACCATATGTCTTAAAAAATGAGGCGCGATTGTAACGACTGTTAAACAACTGATCAAGTGTTTTATCCAATTAACAGGAGATGTTGACCATACGGTCGATAATTCCATTGTATTTGCATGATATGTGGTTATGATCCCTGTTATGTCACATACTTCATCACGCAAAATCGTTCAGGTGGTCATCTCGGGTCCGCTGCGCAAGGTGTTCGATTACCGCATGCCGGAAACGCACGATCACTATCACGTTGGCAGTCGTGTGTTAATCCCTTTTGGCCCGAAGCATAGAGTGGGCATCATTATCGCATTCGCCGCGCAATCTGAAGTCCCACAGAATAAATTAAAAATGGTCAAGCGGCTGATTGATACTTTACCTGTTCTTACCGAGGCGCAACTTACTCTCGCCCGATGGTCAGCAAAATATTATCACCACAGTCTGGGCGATATATGCTTTAGCATGTTACCCACCAAACTTCGTACGCAGACGGTTTTTGAGATGCCCGAGATCACACTCTGGCATTTGCATGACCAAGCCGATGGTATTCAAGTCTCACCTCAAGCCAAAAAACAGCAAGAGTGCATCGAATTACTCAAGGCCAACCCTGCTGGAGTTGCTTATGAGCACATGAAACAAGCTGGCATTGAGCAACGGGTACTAAACCGACTAAAGCAGTTAAAGCTCATCTATGACACCCAGATTATCGCCTCTGATAAACCCGAATTAACCGAGTTCCAACCTGGGCCTGAATTAACCTCAGAGCAGAACGATGCAGTGGCTTCGGTGAGTCAGGCCCACTTTCAGGCTTATCTTCTGCATGGCGTGACCGGCAGTGGTAAAACCGAAGTGTATATTCAGATCGTCAAGCAAATGCTGGAACAGGGCAAGCAAGCCTTAATCCTTGTGCCAGAAATTGGCCTTACACCACAGACCATCAAACGCTTTCAGAGTCGCATACCCTTCCCTATTCGGGTACTTCACAGCGGTTTAAATGATACCGAGCAAATGACCATGTGGTCTCTGGCAAGCCTGGATATGCCACAAGTGGTCATAGCCACACGAAGTGGTCTTTTTGTGTCGCTACCGAAGCTTGGCATAATCATCGTAGATGAAGAGCATGACAGCTCGTTTAAGCAGTCTGCCGGTTGGCGATACTCGGCACGGGATCTGGCGGTTGTCAGGGCTAAGCAACTGAACATACCGGTTGTGTTAGGCTCAGCTACACCCAGTCTCGAATCGCTCAACCAGGTAACGAGCAAGCAATATCAATTGCTGAGCATGCACCAGCGACCTGAGCAACATACCGAACCGCGCTATGAGTTGCTTGATATCAGAAAACTACCCCTCGAGCAGGGCTTATCGCTACCGCTGCTCGACCGCATGAAAACGGTGCTGGCACGGGGTGAGCAGGTCTTGGTTTTTCTCAATCGCCGGGGATTCTCTCCTGTGTTGATGTGCCATGAATGTGGCTGGCTAGCGGATTGTCAGCGCTGTGATAGTCAATACACCGTGCATCAAAAGCAACAGAGGTTGCGCTGTCATCACTGCGATTCTCAAAGACCCATTCCAACCGCTTGTCCTAGCTGTCACTCGCACAGTCTGACTTATGTCGGTCAGGGAACAGAGCGCATAGAAGAAACTCTCAGGCGTCATTTCCCTGAGGTATCGATGGCACGTATTGATCGGGATACGACGCGTAACAAGGGTGCGATGTCGCAATACGTCAGCGACATTAAAAATAATAAATATCAATTGCTCATTGGTACGCAAATGCTTGCCAAGGGACACCATTTTCCAAACTTGTCTATGGTCGCGATTGTCGATATGGACGGTGCACTCTATTGTGCCGATTTCCGTGCAACCGAGCGATTTGGTCAGTTACTCATGCAAGTGAGCGGTCGTGCCGGCCGAGCTGACAAACAAGGTCACATCGTGATACAAACCAGACAGCCTGACCATCCGCTGATCCAATCGCTACTCTATACTTCCTATAATGCATTCAGCCAGCAACTCTTGTCTGAGCGACAACAAACGCACTGGCCACCGTTTGTCCATTTAGCGTTGATAAATGCCGAAGCAGTCAAATCATCGGCACCACATGAATTTCTCAACGCAGTAAAACAGCATCTGCTAGATCAGGACCCAAAGTTAGTGGTTCTAGGACCCGTTCCTGCGTTGCATTCCAAGCGCGCTGGGAAATATCGATTTCAGTTGCTGATGCAGTCAAAACACCGTGCAGCACTCCATAACTGCCTCGATCGTGTTATAAATCTCATTGAGAGTCAAAAATTAGCAAAAACTGTTCGCTGGAGTCTGGATGTTGACCCGCAAGATCTGGTTTAATAGCCGCCCTAGCTTATTCGCGCAACAAATGCCTGATTATGATTGATGAACTGAAACAGAAACTCGCCGAAGTTGTAACCTCATTACAACAGTCAGCGGTATTACCAGAGGATTTCTCACCACGTTTCACGGTGGAGCGAACGCGTGATCCTGCCCATGGTGATCTGGCAACGAATCTGGCTCTGGTTTCTGCGAAACAGGCTGGTAAGCCACCGCGTGATGTTGCAACGTTGATTGTTGAGCAACTACGTGATGTTGATTTCATCAGGGAAATGAATATCGCTGGGCCCGGGTTCATTAACTTCTTCCTATCAGAGGGATCGACCACTGCAATAATCAAAACGGCGCTCGAGCAAGAGGATGCGTTCGGTAGTACTGATTTAGGACAACAGCAAAAAGTCATTGTTGAGTTTGTCTCTGCTAATCCGACTGGACCGCTCCATGTTGGTCATGGTCGAGGGGCAGCCTATGGCGCAAGTCTGTCTAATTTATTACGCACGGCTGGTTGGGATGTACACAGAGAGTACTACGTCAACGACGCCGGTCGGCAAATGCACATTCTCACGACCAGCATCTGGTTGCGTTATCTTGAGCAAAACCAGATCGCAATCACCTTCCCCACCAATGGTTATCGAGGCGACTACATCATTGATATCGCCAAACAGTTGGTTGCTAAATATGGTGCAGAGTTAGTACATGGTACCGATGAGGTGTTCGCTGACTTGCCGGCAGACGGTGATGTTGAGGGTGGTGATAAAGAACTACACATCGATGCCCTTATCGAACGGGCCAAATCGTTGTTAGGCGATGCTCATTATCAAGCGTTATTTCAATTTGGCCTAGTTGCTATCCGTGATGAGATGAAAGAGGATTTGTCTGAATTTGGTGTGGAATTTGAGCGTTGGTATTCAGAGCAAAGCCTGTTAGATTCCGGCGCAATTAAAGATTCCATCGAACGCTTACAAGCCGCTGATTACATCTACGAAGACCAGGGTGCATTGTGGTTTAAATCAACCGAGTTTGGCGATGATAAAGATCGCGTTGTGGTTCGTGACAACGGTCAAACTACCTACTTTGCTTCGGATATTGCTTATCACATGGATAAGTTAGATCGGGGCTTTACTAAAATTATTAATATCTTTGGTGCAGATCACCATGGCTACGTTGCTCGAGTCAAAGCATCCATGCAGGCTCTTGGCGCGGACCCCTCGCAACTTCACGTGCCATTAGTGCAATTTGCCATCTTGTATCGTGGTGGTGAAAAGGTACAGATGTCGACTCGTAGCGGTTCGTTTGTCACACTCAGAGAACTGCGTGAAGAAGTCGGCAATGATGCCTGTCGCTTCTTCTATGTCATGCGCAAGGCTGAGCAGCATATGGATTTCGACTTGGATTTAGCCAAATCACAATCCAACGAAAACCCGATGTACTATATCCAGTACGCTCACGCCAGAATCGCTAGTTTATTTAGACGTTTGTCAGATGCTAGCTATACTTGGGACAAAGAGCTTGGTTTGGCATCGCTTGGCAAATTAACAACAGATCATGAACTAGCATTGATTAAACGGATCTCAGCCTATCCTGATCTCATCAAATCTGCCGCGAAGCAACTTGAACCTCATAGCATTGCGCATTACCTGCGTGATCTCGCGAATGAGTTTCATAGTTACTATAATGCGCAAAAGCTCATATTAGATGATGATGAAGTTCGAAATGCCAGGTTCTGCTTAGCTAAGGCGACGCAACAAACATTAAAGAATGGTCTGGCAATTCTAGGTGTATCAGCTCCGGAAGAGATGTGAAGTGACCCGAGATTTTGCTTCTAAAAGTAAGAAACGCTCAAACGCAACACGATTTACAGATAATAAACAGGAAAGTATTAGCAGTTTTAAAATTATCCTGATGAGTTTGTTGTTTGGTGTTGCCATCACCCTTGTTGGTGTTTATTTCTACCTATCTGAGCCGACTGAAAAAGCAGTTGCGGAAGAAACCACCCAACCGCCGGCAAAACCCTCTGCCAAAACACGTTATAAAGCTGTGCCACAAGATGAGGTACAACAGAACGACTTTAGCTTTCATGATGAACTGAAAGATAAGGAAGTTGAAGTAGAAGTGTCCGAGATCAGTCAGGATGCCACGACCAGTGATACAACCTACATCATGCAATGTGCATCGTTCACATCGAATGCGCGTGCAGAAGAGGTTAAGGCTAAAATTGCCCTAGCCGGCTTTGAAGCATGGATTCGCACCACAACTGCTGATAGCGGCAAAACACACTACCGGGTAACACTTGGTCCATACAAGTCAAAACGTCAGGCGGTTCGCGATCGTCATGCATTAGAGCGCAACAACATCAACGGCTGTGCTATCTGGTAACCTCTGCTGATTGAAAGCCTCTGAATAACCCCCATATATTCCCAACTAAATAAATAACGAGATATCCCATGGAACAAATGCGCGGTACAACCATTTTGTCGGTACGACGGCAAGGTAAGGTGGTCATCGGTGGTGATGGCCAGGTAACTCAGGGTAATACAGTCATGAAAGGCAACGCACGCAAGGTACGTCGGCTGTTTCACGATAAAGTAATTGCTGGATTTGCCGGAGGAACCGCTGATGCCTTCACGCTGTTTGAACGTTTCGAGCGTAAGCTTGAAATGAATCAGGGTAAGCTAATGAAAGCCGCCGTTGAGATGGCGAAGGACTGGCGCACAGACAAAATGCTCAGGCGTCTCGAGGCACTGTTAGTAGTGGCTGATAGCGAGCATTCATTGGTGATTACCGGTAATGGCGATGTGATTGAGCCACCGGATGGTCTGATGGCG
>CAXRAF010000036.1:0-8966 GCA_964228485.1 Alteromonadales bacterium
AACAGGTCAAAATCATGGCGTTTGAGGGAATCGGCAAAGGCGCAATCGCAAGGGCCACTCATACTGTAGATTAATCACTATACAACGTTAGTCACAAAATAAGATTCGAGTGCTGCAACAGAAGTAAGCGAATCATTTGACAAAACCGTCAAGTGAATGAGTTCACTTGTGGTTGAGGAGAGTGAGTGTTTTCTGTGCAGTGGTTGAATCTGGCCAGCATTGCACTAAACGATTCTGAGCAGTACTTAAACCTAAATAGAGAAATTTAGTCTACTCTGAATAGATCCTGCTCTATGTCTTTGAAGGCCTTAAACTCCAGAGCATTCCCAGAGGGATCTGAGAAAAACATGGTTGCTTGCTCTCCGGGTTCTCCCTCAAAACGAATGTAGGGTTCAATCAAGAATTCATCGACAAAGGTTTTCGCCCGTTCAGCTAATGCTTTCCAATCATCCATGGTAAGAACAACACCAAAATGAGGCACCGGAACGCTCTTAGCATCAACAGGATTATGAAGATTTGATACCTTCCCTTCGCTACCTAAGTCAGGATTTAAGTGCGTCACCATTTGATGGCCAAACATATCAAAGTCAATCCAATGGTCACTGCTACGCCCCATGGGAAAGCCCATTTTATGGTGATAAAAATCTCTCGCCTCGTCGATATCTCGCACTTGAATAGCTAAATGAAATGGCGTTAGTTTCATGTCGGTACACCCAGTTGTGTTTATTTATCAGAAATTAGTATCGCTAGAGCAGCGAAAGCCAGTGTATACGACATGGCTCCCATCATCACGGCAAAGACACACAGGGCGGCGAGTGACCACCAACCAATTCCTGTGAATCCTTTCCCTGAAATCATGCCTTGGCGAACGACAGCCAGTCTTCTTTTGAGAGTTTGTTCGTGGCTTTTTGATTGTTCAATAAACGAATAATTGCAGAACTCAATGACCACATTTCCAAGCGAGCTGCCTTATCATCTGTTTCATGGACGGTGAGACCCTCAGACATGGCTTCAGCGTACGAGACACGCATACCCAGCTTCTGCCGCATCTCGGGCAATTTTAGATCTTTGCGTGCTTGTTTGGCATGAGTAAGTGCACTCTTGGTATGAGCGCGGAATCGATTCCACAGAATGCGACCATCAAAGTTCTTATTGGTCTTTTTGACTTCATGTACGAGTTTCAACATTTCCTCAATAGACCATATCTCAGCGGCACTAGGCCCTAGAGGAAAAAGCGATAGATCAGAAGCAACTAATGCCAGCTTGCTGAATCCATCCAACCTTGGAAGACAGTCAATCACCACATAATCGTAGTCATTTTTCAAGTGAACTAGCTGGGTTGCCATACTTCGATAAGTGGTTGGTTGTGAGATATCCAGTATTTCATCTATCTCATAATAGGTATTGCGCTGATTTAGCCAATGAAAGCAGGTAAATTGTGGCGAATCACAGTCTAGCAGGGCGACGCGTGCATTTTCTGCCAGTGTGCCCGCCAGGTTAGTAGCAACGGTAGAGCGTCCAACGCCTCCCTTGAGTTGCACTAAACTGATGATTTTGCCCTTTGAAGCAGCCATAACTAATTCCTCAGTGTCAATCTAAGTTAATTATAGGCTATTTTACGATGCTTTGCTGAATCCTTAGGACTCATCTTTGTGATGCTGATTTATGCAATTTATGTGCGATTGAATGACCTGCTCATCTGCCTGGGAGTCAGGAATTTTTTGGCTGACAGCGTCGACCAGTTTTAGCTGTGCAAGATAACGACGACAGTGAACACAGATGAAGGCATGCATCTTCAGTGACATGCGAGCCATTAGTGTGGGCTCGACGCCATCGATCCGCTCGTTCTGTTGTTTTACAAAGTCTTTACACCTCAACATTCGCC
Organism: Alteromonadales bacterium; assembly: GCA_964228485.1. GTDB lineage: Bacteria > Pseudomonadota > Gammaproteobacteria > Enterobacterales > CAXRAF01. Next base: position 1,886 of record CAXRAF010000036.1, read on the forward strand.
TGTTACCTGAAATCGTTCGATTGTTTCCAATAATCTGTGCCTACTTCGATGAAGTATCACTCTTACATTAGAGTCGGTGACATCCAGAATGTTACAAATATCACTCAAACTATAATTTTGCATGTAGCGCATGCTGAAAACCGCCTGCTGCATATCGGTCAGTTTTTTCAATGTTGCGGCAATACACCTTTTAAGTTGCGACTCTTCAAGAATTTGTTCTGGTGTAGAGAAGTCCCACTCTACTGGGGGCTCCTGCCAGTGGTCATTTTGCTTGAATCGTGATTGAAACTGATCTTCATCCAAATGATCAAAGTTCTCAGTACGACTATTTTTCTTAATGCGGGTCTTGGCCTGATTCGCAACAATGCGACACATCCATGTTTTTAATGTCGACCGCCCCTGAAATTTAGGCAGGGCCTTTAGGATAGATATCCAGGCTTCCTGCACGATTCCCTCGGCCTGCTCGGGCCCTGCGATGGCAATGGCAACTCGACTCAAAGTGACATAGTAGGTTTTTACAAGATACTCAAACGCAGTGGGTTTTTGGGCGATTAAATCGGCGATTAGAGTCGCTTCTTGTTCATAGTTTGCCGTCATGCAAAGGTCCGTTTAAATTAATCTGGAGTAGCTAGCCCTTTGTGCAGATTTTGCCTCTGGTTGCAGGTATGCATCAAATTGCATCGCTATATTTCGCATCAACATCCGGCCAACGGGGGTAATCTGAATGAGATTGTCCTCAACAACTACAAGACCATCGCTTACAAAGGGTGCCAGTGCGTCTATAGCATATGCAAAATAATGTTTGAAATCAATTGCATATGTCTGCTCAATTGCGGCAAATTCGAGCCTTGAATGACACATTAATTCATTAATGACATGGCGTCTTAGGATATCGTCGTAATCGAGCTCGATACCACGAAAGATTGGAAGTTGGTTATTTTCTAACGAGTAATAATAACTCTCGATATCTTTGTAGTTTTGACTATAACTATGGCCAACCTTACCGATTGAGGTTAGCCCCATACCGACCAGATCACAATCAGCATGGGTAGAATAGCCCTGGAAGTTACGATGTAAATGGCCGGTTCGTTGAGCAATAGCCAATTCATCGTCAGGTTTGGCAAAATGATCCATACCAATGTAAACATAACCAGCCTTGGTGAGTTTTTCGATGGTCAGCGATAGTATGGCCATCTTGGTATCAGAACTTGGCAACTCATGTTCTTTTATACCCCTTTGTGTCTTGAATAAATGGGGCAGGTGAGCATAGTTGTAGACCGCTATGCGGTCGGGATTAAGAGAAATCACTTTATCCAATGTGGTTGTGAAACTGTCAGTGCTTTGTTTTGGTAGGCCGTAGATCAAGTCAATACTAACAGATGAAAAACCATGTGCGCGAGCAGTTGACAACACAGACTCTGTTTGCTGCTCTGATTGAATACGGTTAACCGCTTTTTGTACTGCTAGGTCGAAATCTTGAACACCCAGACTCAGACGATTAAATCCGATTTGTGAGAGCGCCGCAATTCCCTCCGGATTAATCGATCGTGGGTCTATCTCAATAGAAAATTCTCGCTTATCTGAAGTATCCAAGTTGAAGCTTTCACGGGCCTTAGTCATCAAATCAGTCATTTGGCTTATTGATAAGAATGTTGGCGTACCACCACCCAGATGCAACTGCTTTACTTTGCGGTTATTAAACAGTGCTGATTGCAGGTCGATTTCTCGGTGTAAGTGTTGCAGGTAAATTGGCGCCAAATCACGATTTCTGGTGACAATTTTATTGCAACCACAGTAGTAGCAAATAGTGTCGCAAAAGGGGATATGAAAATATAATGATAAAGGTTGCTCTGGCTGGCTTAGAGATGTGCCTTGAGCAATCTCAAGATAGTGTTTACGCTGAAATTCATCGCTAAATTGCAGGGCCGTGGGATAAGACGTATAGCGTGGCCCGGTTTGATCGTATTTTTTTAATAACGTTTCGGAAAACGCGACTCTTTGCTCAGTATTAGTATTCACAGCTAGCCTTTTACCTCGGTAAATATTCAAACAAGGTGGCTATTGTATGGCTAAGAAGTTACCTCATATATGATCTGCATCAAATCATTGCTAAGTACTGGTTTAGATACTACACGAGCAATATTTAAATCGCTCTGGTCATCCAGATCAAACATGTTGCCCAGCCCAGTAAGAAGGATGATCGGGAGCTCTTCGTTAAACTTTCGAATTTCGCGAGTGAGTTCAGTTCCCGTGAGTTCAGGCATGGATTGGTCAGTGATCACAACATCAAATGCATCGGGTACCAGACGCAGAGCGTGTAGTGCTTTAGTACTGTCTGAGAAGGCCTCAACATAATAGCCTTTTCTTTTCAGAAGCTCCTCAGAAAGTTGAAGCACCGGCTCGTCGTCATCGACTATCATTACCCGTTTACCAGAGCCAAAAGGTGCAGGTGTATCCATCGTGATTTGCGCTTCTAATTCTTCATAAAATGGCAGATAGACACTGAAAACACTCCCTTTATCGAGCTCAGACTGTACCCGAATGGTGCCGTTATGAGAGGTCACGATGCCGTGTACTACCGACAAACCAAGCCCGGTTCCCTCACCAACATCTTTGGTTGTGAAAAAGGGCTCAAAGATCCGTTGTCTTGTGATATCCGATATACCCACACCGGTATCCTGTACCTTGATCACAGCATACTTGCCAGACGGTAGAACCAGATCACCAACACTTTCGTCGTAATCAATGCTATCAATCTCGATCGTTATTACGCCTTCTTTATCTCCAATTGCATGCATGGCGTTAGTGCAGAGATTCATCAGAACTTGGTGGATTTTGTTGATGTCAGCAAAAATACGAGCATCTGGATCTTTCATGTCTACGGTTAATTGAATCTGTGGTGGTAGTGAGGCAAAAATTAGCTCAAGTACCTCACTGACAATTGATTTAATCAATGCAGGCTCAGAAAAATGATCCACATGGTGACTGAAGGTCAATATTTGTTTCACTAATTCCTTTGCCCGGAGACTGGCATTCAGAATGCGTTGTAAACGACGCTCCTGTTTTTCATTATCGCGGTTATCCTCTAGGAGCATCTCGGTGTAACCCATGACTGGCGTCAGCAGATTGTTGAGATCATGGGCAATACCACCGGCGAGTGTACCAATGGTCTCCATTTTTTGCGAGTGGAGCAGTTGACTCTCCAGTTCATCCTGACGTTGTTGCTCAGCCATTTTATCGCGCAGATCAATTGCAATACACAGGAAGCCATGATGATTACCCTCATTATCAATGATCCGGGTAAGGGTTTGCTCTACCGGAACCTCTGAATCTTCAGAGTCCTTATAAATACATTCACTGGTTAGAGGGCTATCAGAATGAACATTACTAACCATCTTACTAAATGGGTCATCATGATTGCCTGATGAGACTGGAATTTGACAATGATGAATAACGTCGATCAAATGACGCTGGTTGATCATCTCACTACGATCATATTTCAGAATCGTTTCAGCACCCTTATTGAATATCTCGATGAGTCCCTCTTTGTTGACCGCAATGATTGCGATGTGACGTGAGGCATCCAATACGGTCTGTAATCGACTATTCAGTTCGCGCAGTTCTTTTTGTGCCGACCGTTGCGCGCTAATATCATGGAACATCAACATACGATATTCTTTCTGCTGAATACTTACATCGGCGGTATGAACCCGACAGACTGAATCACTTCCATCAGCTTTCACCATGTGTGCAACGAATGTTGATGGAATTTCATCATCACTGATATTGATCTTACTTCCTTTCAATTCAGCTGCAGAAACAATGTCACTGATAGTTATATTGGCAAACTGTTTTCGATCGTAACCTAGTAATTGATGTGCGGTCTGATTAAAGTGTGAAAACCTTAAATTAGGCTTCTGCATCAGCAGTATTGCCTCGTTCGCCTGCTCGAAAAGAGCACGATAGTACTCCTCCGACTCCTCCAATGCTGAATAGAGGCTGGCAAACTTATCTTTAGACTCGAGTAAATCCAGTTCCTGTTGTCGGGTAGTATCGATGAGTTGATTTACCTGATTAGTCACTTCCTCAAATCTGGAAGAATTCTTCTTATAAGCGGTTGGCAGCATCGTGAAGCGTGTGAGCGATTGCTGTAATACTCTGAGCGGCTGAGAAAAGCCCTTGTCGAGTAATTTCAGCATAAGAAGACAGGTAACAACCAGACTAACAATTAATACGCCTATCCAGACTACACCTATCGTAACGAATGTCATACCCGGCTTATCACGGCCATATAAATCAATCGATAGTTCAGATTGTGCACTTGACCAGTGGGCACTAATCAAACCATCCGAGGTTTTAAATGTCTCACATTGTGCTTGCTTATCCTTTGGCCAGCTCAATACCTGCTGCTCTGATACATTGTTAGTTAGACATATGAGCTGCACATGATCGATATTGATCATGGTATCCAGTAGTTTAATCGCTTCTTGGTCCTTGAGTAGGATGCCCTGAATGATCTGCACACTATTTAGATCAAGTTTGCTTTTCAGGTGTCCCTCATTGATTTGCGACTGACGTGCATTCATCAACAGGTAGGCAGCAAACAGCGTAATTGTCAGGACAATTAGAACGCTTGTTAGATGGAATAACAGGATATTACGATTCAATCGATTATCCTGAAATAATGCACTCATAGTTGCTCCAAGTGTAATTTACAACCTGCTTAAATGCATGTGCCGACAGAATCCCCAATCTATGGAATGGCTTGTCTGGTTGTTATCATTATTTTTAGACTGCAACCTATTATGCCAATTTTTACAAAGACTTGTCATGCCTGATCGCGAATTAGTAAATGTTCATCGCTGTAAAACGGTCTAACCATCAAAATGACGTCAAAAATATCGTAATTGTGCGTGATGAGGTACTTAAATGGTGGTACGCCTGTGGTAACATAGCGCAATAATTTTGCACATAAAAATAAATAGGTATCACACGAATGATTCATGATTCAATTGTCGAAGTCGTCGGTCAAACACCCATGGTTCGCATCAAGTCTTTTAAGGACCAACTGGCTTGTAATTTGTTTGCTAAATGTGAGTTTTTGAATCCGGGCGGATCGACTAAGGATCGCATCGCGCGACAAATGATTCTTGATGCTGAGAAGTCCGGACGTATTAAACCGGGCGATACGCTCATCGAGGCTACCAGTGGTAATACCGGCATTGGCATGGCGATGGCCGGGGCATCCTTAGGCTACCATGTCATTATTACGCTGCCTGAGAAAATGAGTCAGGAAAAACAGGTGGTACTTGAGGCGCTGGGTGCCGAGATTATCCGCACGCCCACCGAGGCGGCCTGGGATGCACCTGAGTCGCACATTGGCGTGGCAAGAAAGCTGGAACAGGAATTACCGAACGCACACATACTCGATCAGTATGGTAATGAGTCGAACCCGGATGCGCATTTTGAGGGTACGGGAAAAGAAATTCTTGAACAACTCGACGGCAGAGTGGACATGGTTGTTATCGGTGTTGGAACTGGTGGCACTTTGACAGGTATCGCACGTTTCATGCGCGAGCACTCTCCAGATACCATTATCGTTGGTGCCGACCCTGAAGGTTCTATCCTCGCCGGCCCAGAGCCTATTAAACCGTATCATGTTGAGGGGATTGGCTATGATTTCATTCCAGAAGTGCTGGACAGAGAGCTTGTCGATCGCTGGGTAAAGACCAATGATACCGAATCATTTCAGTATGCCCGTCAGTTGATGCGTGAAGATGGTTTGCTGGTAGGTGGCTCGAGTGGTTCAGTGATGATGGCGGCATTACAGCAGGCCAAGGATCTGGGACCTGATGCTAACTGTGTCATTATCTGTGCAGATGGTATTCGCAATTACCTCACCAAGTTTGTTAATGCCGACTGGCGCTCTGCACACGGATTTGAATAAAATTTCATGAAAATATTGCTGAGTAATGATGATGGATACTCTGCCATTGGAATAAAGGCACTGAATGCTGCTTTATCTGAAATTGCAGACACGGTTGTTGTAGCACCAAATCGTAATCGCAGTGGTGCAAGCAGCTCATTAACCCTCGGAAATCCCATTCGTTTGCAGCAAAAGTCCGAGAATATATATTCCTGCTCGGGGACTCCTGCCGACTGCATTCATATTGCTCGTCAGGTGTTATTTCAGGAGCATAAGCCCGACCTGGTGGTCTGCGGCATCAATATGGGCGCAAATCTTGGTGATGATGTGATTGATTCGGGTACAGTCGCAGGTGCAATAGAAGGCAAGTTTCGGGGCGGGCCAGCCAGGGCTATTTCCCTGGTGAATGGTCGTACTGAGTATTTTGAGGGTGCAGCGAAAATTGCGCGGGCAATTGTGGAGAAGGGCATTCCTCAACGTTTAGCAAACAACCAAATTCTAAATGTAAATGTCCCCGATGTTGCCTATGAGGACATTCAAGGCTTCAGTATCACTCGGCAGGGACATCGCCATCGAGACAATGTGGTTATTACCTCACAGGACCCGCGCGGTGAGACGATTTATTGGCTTGGACCGCCTCAGGCTGGAAAATCATCGGTCAAACGTAGTGATTTCGAGGCGATTGAAGCCAAGCGCGTATCAATGACACCACTGACGGTAGATTTGACGGCCTATGAGGCTGAATCAGACTTGACAGATTCACTTGGGGATTTACGTCTATGACCGAAATTAACCTGCAGGGTATAGGCATGACCTCACAGCGCACCCGACAGCGTTTGGTGGATCGCTTGAGTGCAGAGGGTATTAGCAATCAGGCAGTGCTTAATACGATTGCATCTACACCGAGACACATCTTTGTTGATGAAGCGATTTCTCATCGCGCCTATGAGGATACTGCGTTACCGATTGGTCGAGGCCAGACCATATCCCAACCCTACGTCGTGGCGCGCATGACAGAATTACTGCTGAAGTTTCCAAACATCAATCGCATTCTTGAAATTGGTACTGGCTCCGGCTACCAAACCTCTATATTGGCGCAGATGTTCAATGAGGTTTACAGCATTGAGCGCATTCAAGCGTTACAGATTAAGGCGA
>CAXRAF010000037.1:0-8625 GCA_964228485.1 Alteromonadales bacterium
GCATGAATGCCGTTATGACAATACAGGAGATCGACGTAGGTACCATCTGAGTGAATATGGGTAGAAATTATGCCCTGCTCCTCCGATGCACCCAGAACCACAGCCCCGGCACCATCTGCAAATAAGATACAGGTACCACGATCTTCCCAGTCAGTCACTTCAGAGAGTTTTTCAGCGCCGATCACAAGAACATGCTTATAAACCCCTGTTTTGATGTACTGATCCGCTATGCTGAGGGCATAGACGAAGCCAGAGCATGCCGCACTGACATCCATCGCAGGAGGGCCTTTGATGCCTAATTCTCTCTGCACATAGCATGCAGTACTTGGGAAAGCACTATCGGGAGTCGCTGTTGCAACAATGATAAGTTCGATGTCATCGGTTGTAACGCCGGCTGCAGCAATCGCTTTTCGCGCCGCGCTCACCGCCATATCAGTGACAGATTCATCCTCTGCAGCAATATGACGTTGTTCAATGCCGGTGCGCTCTACTATCCACTCGTGTGAGGTATCAACCATTTCCTCGAGTTCTTGATTAGTCAGAATGCGCTCGGGTAAATAACTACCAGTACCCAGGATTTTGCTATTCATTATTATTCGTGGTCCATTGTTTGGCTTATTTGTTGTCCCAATCGTCGTTGTAACTCATTCGGTGTGTCGTAATTCGCCTCGCGAACAGCCTCTTGAATAGCTGCTACTGTCGCTTTTATATTGGCAGCACCGTGACTCTTTATCACGACCCCCTGAAGCCCAACGAGGCTTGCCCCATTATGCCGATCCGGGTCAACGCTCTTATAAAATGATTTTAACACCGAAGTTGAGAGCGCCGCTAGTAAGCGACTGAGCAGATTGTGACTAAGGTGCTGTTTCAAACGACGAATGATCATTTGTACAACACCCTCAGAGGCTTTAATTAACACATTACCAACGAATCCATCGCATACAATGACATCAACATCTCCTTTGAAAACATCATTACCCTCAATAAAACCCAGATAATTGATGTTGTGAACCTTCTGCATCAGTTCGTGGGTATTTTTAGTTTGCTCGTTACCCTTAATTGATTCAGAACCAACATTGAGCAATGCCACGGAGGGTAATTTGTCCGTGTTATCAGCATTAGCCATGGTAATTGCTGCGCCCATTAGGGCAAACTGCACCATTTGCTCGGGTGAGCAATCGACATTGGCACCGAGATCAATCATTCGAGTCACGCCACTGTCGGTTGGTAAAGAGCTAATGATCGCCGGTCGACTAATGCCGGGTACCATCTTTAAAATCATTCGTGAAAAGGCCATCAGAGCACCTGTATTTCCGGAGCTGATAACAGCCTGAGCCTTGCCATCAGCCACTAACTGAAGCGCCAATGCCATCGATGAGTTGGTCTTCTGTCTGATTACCTTCGAAGGCAAGTCATCCATTGCGACGATTTCATCACTGTGAGTAATGCTGAGTCGGGTGAGGAATAGCTGGTCCATTCTTGTCAGACACGCACGAATGGATGGCTCATCACCAACGAGAATAAGGTGTAGATCAGGGTTGCCTGTGAGCACTTCGCAGGCGGCTTGAACCATGACTGAGGGGCCTGAGTCGCCCCCCATGCAATCAACTGCCAGGGTTGTGATAGTCATATCACAGGTGCAAAAAGCGTTAGATTACTTTTTTGCCCTTGTAGTAACCGTCTGGAGTGATGTTGTGACGTCGATGTAATTCGCCTGTGGTTGGATCTTCTGAGATTGCCTCAGGCTTTAGTCGATCGTGTGAACGACGCATATCTCGACGTGAACGAGATTTTTTGTTCTGTTGTACCGCCATAATAAGCTCCTATTCATCATCCAATTTAGATGATTTTAATTGTTCAAGTACTGCAAAGGGAGAAGGCTTTTCTGCAATCTTATCCCCTACTGACATACTGACATTAGCACTGCAATCTTCGCCCATCACCTGAGCATGCGTCACTACAGTAGGCAGTGACAGAATGAGTTCATTCACCAGTAAGTCGTCTAAATCCAGCATACCCTCGTTGATTATCACTGGATCCATTGTATCACCTAATGAATCCAGTTCATCCTCTTCAACAGGATGAACATCAAACGCGAACTGATGCTGCCATTTGACTGTCTCGTTGCAGACCTGACAAGTTGCAGTAACCTCTGTAGTCACCCTACCTTGCAGAGTCGGACGCTTGTCAACGACATCACCGCTAAGAGCAAGCTGCATAGCTACCGGTAAATTTACCAGCCCTTGTAGCCGCTCATCTGTCGCGATTGAAACATGTTGCTCAGTTTGCTCCCGATTCTGGGTAAATTTGCGAACATTCAGCATGTTTCTTCCCGGGTAAAATTCAGCGGCGAATAATAGCGATTTAGTGTCGCCACGTCAAAGCTAATTCAGCAAAAACACCTGATTTTGTTGAAAAATTCGCGGTATTTAGCCGAATTAGCGTATTTTCGTAACATGAGGCGGAAAACTTGGCTTTATTTGTCGTAAATTGCCTTGATTTCCTTAAGTTTTGTGATGACTTCACCCGCATGTGTGTCTGGGTCAACATCTTCAAAATGGTGCGCAATTACGCCGACTGGATCGATAATAAACGTCTGACGTTTGCTGTAACTCAACACCACCAGATCATTGAGGACATTGTATGCCTTTGAGGTTTCCTTATCGACATCAGCCAGCAGGTTGAAATTGAGTTTTTGGTCTGTGTGAAACGCTTTTTTTGATTCTAATCCATCAACACTAATCCCCATGACGATGGCATTTAACTCATTTAGCGTATTCAGGTTATCACGAAACTCCTGCGCTTCGACGGTACAGCCGGGGGTATCATCGCGGGGATAAAAATACAGAACAAGCCACTGGCCTGAATAATCCGATAGCTGGTGCATCTCACCGTCTTGGTCTGGCAGTTTAAAATCAGGGGCCTTTGTCCCTTTCATGTTAAACGCATGGAGTGCACTCGTGGTAACTAGAATTAGCACTACGAATATCTGGGCTAGCATTTGTTTAAATGACATCAAATTTCTCCCCTTTCAGTGTCTGAATATCATATACTATACAACGCTCGAGTGAGCTGAATCTTTAGCCATTATACGCTTAAGAAACTGCGGTAGATAAATAACAATAACAGGAAATAATAATGTCTATCAGTGTCACAGAAATGTTTACTGTGGGAATCGGACCGTCAAGCTCCCACACCGTTGGTCCCATGCGGGCCAGCAAGCAATTCCTAGCTTATCTGGATAGTCATTCAGACATTACCTCCTGTCAGCGTATCCAGATCGAGTTATACGGCTCTCTCGCCCATACAGGGCTTGGACACGGCACAGATTACGCCATTATGATGGGCCTGCTCGGATTACAACCGAGTACTGTAGTCCCTCAACTCGGTCGTCAACGGGTTGATAATCTGATGCATCAGCAATCACTCTCTCTCACTGATGATCACCACATTCATTTTGATCAAAAGCGTGATCTACATCTGAACATCAATACCCTGTTGCCAGGACATTCCAATGGTATGAAATTCTCAGCCTTTGATGAGCAGGGAGCATTAATACTCGAGCGCAGTTATTACTCCATTGGGGGAGGCTTTATTCAGGATGAGGAGCAATTTAGTAAGCCAGCATTGACGGATCAAAAAGTGAGCGTTAAATACCCCTTCTCAACAGCCAAAGAGTTAGCACAAATTTGCTATGACACTGGTCTGAGTATCAGTCAGGTGGTGTTAGCCAATGAGGCTAGTTGGCGTGATGAACAGGAAACTAAAGACTATCTGATGAATATTTGGCAAACCATGAAGGCCTGTATTCAACAAGGATGCGAAACAGAAGGCATACTCCCAGGTGGACTGCGTGTAAAACGTCGGGCCTCACACCTCTATCGTAAGCTGAGCAGTAGTACCGAAACTCCAGTTGATCCATTGAGTGTGATGGATTGGGTGAATTTATTCGCTCTGGCAGTCAATGAAGAGAATGCCGCTGGGGAACGAGTCGTAACCGCACCAACCAATGGTGCTGCCGGGATCATTCCGGCGGTCATGAGCTATTTTGAGCATTTTAAAGCACCTCTGACCGAAGATACGGCTGTTCGATTTTTGTTAACAGCAGGTGCGATTGGCATGTTATTTAAAACCAACGCCTCCATTTCTGGTGCTGAAGTTGGTTGCCAGGGCGAAGTGGGTGTCGCCTGCTCTATGGCAGCCGCTGGACTAGTGGAAATATTAGGGGGGAATGTTGAACAATGTCAGGTGGCCGCTGAAATTGCCATGGAGCACAACTTGGGTCTGACCTGTGATCCGGTCGGTGGACTGGTTCAGATCCCCTGTATTGAGCGTAACGCTATGGCCTCGGTCAAGGCAATTAACGCAGCACGGCTATCATTTCATGGCGATGGCTCCCATAAGGTGTCGCTTGATGAAGTGATCAAAACCATGATGGATACCGGTCGTGATATGGGCAAGCAGTATAAAGAAACAGCGCTCGGTGGTCTGGCAGTTAATATTATTGAGTGTTAATCGGGCTATTCCTTCGCGCTAACCTTATTATTGGTCACGCCATGCGGCACATGGCCAGAAGCAACGTGCTGAGCAGCGGAGTCAATATGCCCTTGTTGATCATCAAAAAACACATCGGCTTGATAGGCTTGTAAGAATTGTCCCTTCGACATGCCGCCAAGAAATAGCGCTTCATCAATACGAATATCCCAATCACGTAAGGTTCGTATAACACGCTCATGCGCCGGTGCTGAGCGTGCGGTCACCAGTGCCGTGCGAATGGGACAATCAGCATCAGTAAATGCCTTCTGTAACCCATGCAGGCTAGCAAGAAAATTCTTGAATGGTCCGCCTTTCAGTGGTGTTTTTGCCGAGGCTTTTTCGCTCTTTGCAAAAGCTTCTAAGCCCTGCTCTTGATAAACTCGCTCTGCTTCATCAGAAAATATCACCGCATCACCATCAAATGCAAAACGCAGCTCATTGGTTGACTGGGTGGTATTGGATGGTTTGATAATCGTAGCCGCAGCGATGCCTGAATTAATGGCACGTCGGACATCGGATGGGTTAGTCGACAAAAATAAATCAGCACCAAAGGCCGGCGCGTAACGATATGGTGTTTTACCACTCGTGAAGGCAGCTCGTTTGATATCGAGCTTATGATGCTCGATGGAGTTAAACACACGTAAACCCGTATCAGCACTATTACGCGATAATAAAATCACCTCGACTATCTCTTGCTCAGTGCTATTGAGCCCAAGCAATTTAGTCACCAATGGATAGGCTGGTCCTGGGGGAAGCACCTCGTCCTCGTGTTCAATCTGATATTTTGAGTAGGCTGCCACGCCATTGGCTTCAAATATCTCGTGACTGTCGTCGAGATCAAACAACGCGCGTGAGGATATGGCGACAACAAGTTTCTGCATTTTATGTGTTAATTCACTCTGAACAATGTATCAACAAAGCATACCTAAGCCATCCATATTAAACAATCGAACCTTTGTCACAGATCAAGATAATCAACAAGATAATTGACTGTGGTCTATTGAATTTACGGTCATTTGATACATCCTTAGTATTGAGACGCCAAATTACGAGTGAACTATGCTGAGTTATGCCAATCAGAAAGTGCTAATTGTAGATGACTTTCCTGAGTTCAGGATGGCATTGAAAAATATAATGCAGCAACTTGGCGCAACAGACATTGATATCGCCCCCGATGGCAAAAAGGGCGTTGCAGCATGTCGAAAGAAAAGCTACGACATTATTTTGTCAGATTATTATCTCGGTGAGGGTAAAGATGGGCAACAGCTTCTGGAAGAGTTGATCCTGTCGGAATTACTGAAACCAACCACGGTATTTATCATGGTCACAGCTGAAAATACCACGGAAATGGTCATGGCGGCTATAGAGCATACGCCTGACTGTTATCTGACCAAACCTTTCACCGAAAATGATCTCAAGGCTCGGCTCGACAAACTACTTCACAAAAAAATTAGTCTTAAAAAAATTAATCGCGCCATCATTACTCGTGACTATCCCCAAGCGCTGAAATTAGCAGATGCCATGATTGCAGCCAAATCGAAGTATTCCATGGCATGCATGCGCATCAAGGCTGATTTGTATCTCAAAATGGCTGATCTGGCCAAAGCTCATGAAGTGTATCAACGCGTGTTAAATGCGCGCCCAATCACTTGGGCCCTGCTGGGTATGGGCAAACTTATGTTCGCTCAGGAGGCCTATGAAGAGGCGAGCAAGCATTTTAATGCCGTGTTAAAGCAAATTCCAAATTATCCCGAAGCGCTTGAGTGGCTTGCAAAAATAGAAGTTATTGAGGGTAATCCACAGCAGGCTCAAAAAACCTTGCAGACAGCGGTTAGCGTGAGCCCCAAAGTATCACAACGACAGATTGCACTTGGGGATTTAGCTAACAGCAACAAAGATTATGAAATCGCCAAACGGGCATATCGTGCTGCAATTAAACACAGTCGGGATACTATTCACCAGAGTCCAGACAGCTATTTGAAATTGGTAGCCGTCATGACTGAGGAATTAACCTCAGGTGGCGGTATCAAAAATAAGCGCACTTCCACTGAGGCGCTGACTCATCTGAAAAATCTTGAGCAACTCTACAAGTCTGATCAGGAAGTTAAGTTACGCGTCAGTATCAGTCGCCATGCTATCTATCATAAGTTAGGCAGGGATAGCGAAAGAGATAAGCATATGGACCTGGCGAAAACCTTATTCACGGAACTGAATGATACGGTCTCAGGACATACAACCACAGACATGGCAGGCGCCTATCTTCGCGAGGGCGATGTCGAGTCATGCCAGGCGTTACTCACCAGAGTCGTTGAACAATATGGTGATGATAAGGATATTATGGATTCAATCGAGATGATGATTGATGATAAAGAAGCCTTTAATCAGGCCGTTGAAGCGAGCAAAATCAATAATCAAGGGATCAAAGCCCATGCGGATAATAACCATGATGAGGCAGTAGACCATTTCCGCAGTGCTCTGAAGCTAGCCCCTGAAAATCTCAGCTTTAAGATGAATCTGATCCAGGTACTGCTGAAGAAATGTGAGATCAATCCTGATCAACAGTCAAAGATAATCATCGAAATTGATGAAATACTTCAGAATGCCGGGCAACTGAGCCCGCGGGATTATCGCTATGTGCGCATGCAACAACTACATCAAATGGCGAACAATATTCGGATTGGTTTATCCCAATAAGCGGCATTAAAAATTGTCTTTCAGCCAACCCTGTTGCACTGAAATCTTTTTGCTATACTGAGAGTATAAACAGTGAGAAAAACGCTCACTTAACTATCAACAGAAGAGAATCCAGGTGTCAATAACTGCAATTATATCCATCATCGTTGCTGTACTGATCATTAGTGTCATCGGTAGCATTGTTTTTACCAAGAAAGAACAGGCTGCAGCTGAAAAAAGACAACAGGTTGCGAGTGCGAGATTTAAAGCCGACGAAGCACAAGACTTACATGATGGCCTACAAAAGGCAGGACTCGATAAGATCGCCTATAAATTCCTTCTGGAGCGTGTGTTAGCCAACCTTAAGCTGGCTCATCAGATTGATTCCAATGCGCCCGGAGTCGCGAGAAGGATTAGTGAGACACAGGAACAGATAAACGGTGTCGACTCAGCGACCTATTACATAGAAATGCCCTCATCAATGATTGAGTTACAAGGCTTGATTGGTCGCTTGAACAAACTTATGAAGTATGTGGTTTTGCTGTATCAACGCCGCGCTCTTCCCCAAGACATGTATGAGAAACTGATACCTTCATTACAAAGGACATTACTTAAGTTCGATGCTGAGGGGCATATGAAAATGGGCCATCAAGCAGCCAATGACATGCAGTATGGCACCGCGAAACAAAGTTATTTACATGCCAAGAATAAGCTACTTGAGTTTGGTGAGGACGATGCCTATGTGCAACAGCAGTTGCCAATCGTCGAGGATCTGCTTAGACAGGCAGCTGAAAAAGAAAAATCCGAGAATGTCAGTGTGTCCTCAGCATCACAACAACAAGCCAAACGAGTGGCTGAACAGCTAGCTGGTGTCGAAGATGAGTCAAGACGAAATGCCATTATGGAGCAGGCTGAACTCAATCAAAGAGGCCTAGATGAGGATGGTGACAAGAAAAAATGGTAACCGGCTAGTCGCTCTATCTATCGTGCGACTTTGGTTCCAGACCTGAGACATGTAGCGTTTGAGTCGGAAAGGCAATTTCAGCACCCTGCTCTGTAATAATCTCCATTACCTTCAACAAGACATCCTGTTTTACTTCATGATAGGTAATCCAGTCGGTTGTTTTTGTGAAAGTGTAGATGAAGAAATTTAACGACGAAGCTGCAAATTCGTTAAAGTTGACGATCATGGTCGCCGTTTGATCGATTTCAGGATGCGCTTTCAGCATGGCTTTAACGTCATTAACGATGGTTGATACTTTCATCGCATCATCATAACGCACACCAATGGTTTCAAAGATCCGTCGATTTTGCATACGAGATGGGTTCTCAACGGTGATAGAAGTAAATACCGAATTGGGTACATAGAGCGGTCGCTTATCAAATGTCCTGATTATGGTCTGACGCCAGCCGATA
>CAXRAF010000038.1:0-6583 GCA_964228485.1 Alteromonadales bacterium
CATCGCCCCACCCTTTCGTATTTCCGGTCTGGGTCAGTTAGTTGAAGCTGCCATCATTTCAGATCGTCATATTGTGTTTGGCGACTGAGGTGTTTACATGAAACGATTTGCTTACATTAACCGCAGAGCACCGTACGGCACGATCTACGCGCTGGAAATGCTGGAAAATGTTTTGGTAGCATCGGCCTTTGAGCAGGATGTCTCGGTTATTTTTATCGATGATGGCGTCTATCAGCTGACAAAAGAACAAAATACAGAAGCTATCGGACACAAGAATTTTTCCCCCACCTTCAAAGCGCTGACAGATTATGACGTGGATAAGATTTTTGTCGAGCGATGCTCACTCACAGAGCGTGGTCTGGAGGCTGATGATCTGATCATTGATGTCACTTTGCTTGATAGCAATGAGCTCAAAACCGTCATTCAGCAGCAAGATGTGTTAATTAACGCCTGAGGATTTTACTGTGCTGCATATCGTGAATAAATCCCCCTTCGAAAAAAATGCTCTTGAGTCCTGTCTGCGACTTGCCTCAAAGGGTGATCATGTATTACTCATTGAGGATGCTGTTGTCACAGCGGTGGCTAGTAATCGCTTTGAAAAGTTAATCCGAAATGCCCAGGCGCATCTGACGTTCTATGTCCTTGGACCGGATCTCACAGCACGCGGTTTAGGCAATAAGTCCATGGTGAGCAACGTCTCTGTGATTGACTATGGCGAGTTTGTTGATTTAACTGAAGCGCATCATCCAGTACAATCTTGGCTGTAAACTAAACACAGCACACCACCACTATGTCTTACGAACTAAATGGTATCGAATACAGCACCGATGAGCAGGGATATCTGACCGATTTTTCTGCATGGAGCAAAGAGTTGGCTCTGATCATAGCCACATCAGAAGAAATAACCATGACCGATGAGCACTGGCAAGTCATTGAATTTTTGCGTGGTTACTATGATGAATTCAAAATAGCACCTGCTGTTCGAGTTCTGGTAAAGGCTATCAAGCGTGCCTTTGGCCCAGAGAAAGGCAATTCAATCTACCTCTACGAATTATTCCCATTAGGGCCCGGCAAGCAGGCATGTAAAATTGCCGGTCTGCCTAAACCTACCGGTTGTATATGATATAGTCATACTTCTCTGGTAGGTATGTCTGTATGGGTCTATTTTTTGGCATTTTAATACACCTTTCGATTGTTGTGCTTGTGGTAGGTGCAGCTGTGCGCATATACACCTATGCCAGCATCCCTGCGCCACTCAGAATCCCCCTGACACCGGCCCCGATGACTACGACTGGAGTGGTATTGCGACAACTTAAAGAAGTATTGCTGTTCCGAACACTGTTCAAGTCGAGTCGATGGACCTGGCTGTTTGGCTGGCTATTTCACGTTAGTCTGGGACTCGTGATCTTACGCCATATTCGCTATGCATTTGACACGCTACCTCAGTGGGCCACCCTGCTCGACCCGGTATATCCCTATGCCAGTATTGTCATGGTTATTGCTTTGATGGGTTTATGGGCGAGAAGATTGTTGGTTGATCGCGTTCGCTACATCAGTGCACTATCGGATCACCTGATGCTTATATTGCTACTTCTCATCGGTATTTCTGGGGTATTGATGAAATCTGTTGGTGATCGTGATCTGGTCGCTTTTAAACACTATTTAGTGAGCATCTTCACAACCAATTGGTTACCATTGAATATCGATTTCTGGTTATTGCTGCACCTCTCACTGGTGCTGTTGCTCATGCTCATTTTTCCATTCTCAAAATTGTTACATGCACCCGGTGTATTTTTTGCGCCCAGTCGCTATCAAAGTGATAAGCAAGGTAACTAGACATGGCAAAGCTGAATTTCGACTTACCTAAAATTAATGCTGATTTAGTCATACCTACTCTGGCTCGCGATGCCATGGCGCATATCAAAACACATCCGGCCGATCCCGATATTCAGGAGAACTTAGGCTATCCGACACAACTGGTTGATGACTGGCAAACTGTTGCAGTTAAAAGATTGGGGGAATTAATTGAACAGAACAAAGCCCTCAAGGTGTATCTCGATAGCTGTGTAAAATGTGGTGCCTGCAGTGATAAATGTCATTATTATCTCGGTACGGGTGATCCGAAAAATATGCCGGTGGCAAGGCAGGATCTATTACGCAAAATATACCGGCGGTACTTTACCGCTGCCGGTAAATACCTACCTAAGTTGGTTGGTGCAGAGGACCTAACCGAAGAGGTGCTCGATGATTGGAACACCTATTTTCATCAATGCTCACAGTGTCGTCGTTGTGCGGTGTATTGTCCCTATGGCATTGATACCGGGGAAATTTCAATGGCAGCACGTGACATCATGGCGCACATTGGTATTTCCCAGAAATATACGCATCAGGTCTTGGATAAGGCAACTCGCGTCGGTAATAATCTCGGCTTACCGCAACCAGCACTCATCGACACGCTGGAAAGTCTGGAAGAGGATCTACTCGAAGAGACTGGAATTAATATCAAGTTGCCGTTGGACAAGCCCAATGCTGAGATACTGTTGGTCACTCCGAGCGCTGATTTCTTTGCTGAACCACATGTTGATGGACTGCTGGGGTATGCCAAGGTATTCCACCAGGCGGGGATTTCCTGGACCTTGAGCACAGTGGCTTCAGAAGCCGCTAACTTTGCCCTATTTAACGGTGCGACTGAGCACATGAAAACCCTCACAGACAAGGTGTATTCGGCCGCAAAACAACTGGCAGTCAAACGCATTGTGGTGGGTGAATGTGGTCATGCCTGGCGAGTAGCACATAACTATTGGAATACCTTATCGGGCCCATTTGATTTTCTCGACCCCAACTATCCCACCGCGCAACATATTTGTGATTTTACCTATGAGCAGATTCAGGCCGGTAAATTAAACATAGATAAATCCCAAAATGACCATATCAGGGTGACCTATCATGATTCTTGTAACGTAGCACGAGCTTCGAGTATGGGGGGAATTCAGGGCGGACAATTTAGTATTCCACGTCATGTGATTAAGGCTGTGTGTAACCACTTTATTGAGATGCGACAGGATACCACAGAGGAGCAGACCTTCTGCTGTGGTGCCGGTGGTGGTCTTCTCACCGACGAGCTCATGGAAGTTCGCGTCAAAGGTGCCTTGCCGCGCATGCAGGCACTCAATGAGGTACGAGAGCGCGATAGTGTAAGTCATATAGCCGCCATCTGTGCTATCTGTAAATCTCAGTTTACAACCTTACTTCCAATGTATGACATACCAATGGCTGCCGTCGTTAGTGTTCATCAATTGGTTTCCAATGCACTGGTATTTGATACTGATCAAAACAATTAATGTTCACGGTTGCCTAATCTAACGCTAAAAGCTATGGTAGCTGTGAATTGACCGAATTCTATTTAAGGGCTCTGCATGAAAGATACTAAAAGATATTTATCCTTATATGTCGATATTAGTGACAAGAAAATTGTTGTCTTCGGCGGCGGTACCGTCGCTGATCGCAAAGTCTCGAATCTGCTAGGCTCGAAGCAAATTGTAGTGGTGAGTGTGACATTGACTGAAACCCTGCAAACCTTGTGGGAAAACGACCAAATTGATCACATCAACGCCAAACTCCAAGTGAAAGATGATGTGTTGATCAAAGCATTGATTAATAAAGCATTCTTAGTTGTCCCAGCAACTTCTGACAGAGATTTAAATATCGCCATCAAGAAGCTCGCCGATGAGGAAGGCATTCTGTGTAATGATGTCGATCAGGATGATAGTGTCTTGATCCCGTCGCAGGTGCATACACCTGAGGCATCGGTGGCTATTACCACTTATGGTAGTGCACCCGCCCTGTTGAATCATCTGAAGAAGCAAGCCGAGGCGATTGTCACACCGCAGATGGATGCTATGATCAGAATCCAATCAGTGATCCGAAATGCCCTGATAAAGCAAACAGATGACGTTGAAGGCCGTCGCGCACTGTTACATCAGATTTTGGATAGTGAGGAAATATGGGCTCTGTTACCAGATAATGAGGATCAGGCTTTACAAATGGCGAAGGATTTGGTGCTCGACTAACTCGGAGAGTCCGACTGGCCAGGGTTTATTTCGGTGAGTAAATACTCATCACATTTGTGGTATCTCTGCCACCTACCTTGGCCGCACCTGCGACGACATAAATGTCTTTGTCCACAGCAATGGCTCCCAAACCATGCCGTGGGATGGGCATGAAGCTCACTTGACGCCAATAATCTCTGCTGGGCAGGTATTCCCATACTTCTGAGTAAACGCCTCCGCCATCCTGAAAAAACTCGCCCCCGAACACATAAAGCTTATTATTGACCGCAGCCGCTGCCAGTCCACCCTGTGCCTGGGGCATATCGCGTCGAGTTGACCAGCGATTGGTTTCAGGATTGAACACTTCAGTAACAGCCTTGTTGCCTTCCGCCACTGTTCGCCCGCCAACGATGTACCACAAGCCATCGATAACGGCTGCAGCTGCACTATTTCGCGCTGAAGGTGCTGCAGGGCCCTCTTGCCATGTGAGCTTTTGTGTATCGAAGATCAAGTGGTGGTTAATATCACTGTGATCACGCCATTGGGTATTCCCATCAGCTGATGGACGTCGTCCAGTTACCAGATGAATCTTTGAACCACGGACCATAGACACAGTTTCGCACATAGGAAATGGCATTTCTGCCTCGCTGAGTTTCAGCCACTGTCCCTTGTCCTCATCCAGACGCAGGACATCCTTGCTGGCGACCCAAATACCTGTTGCAGATACTGTAAAGCCGCTGAATGAGTACAACACCCCTGCTACTGAGCAGAGCATTGGATGATGACGAGGTTCCGGAAGTTTGGGTAAGTTTGACCATGTTTTGCGATGTAAATCATAGGCAACCACAGAATCTGTCACACCTAAATTGCCTGCTGGTGTTTGGTAGATACCGCCAGCCACGACAATCATGGAATTATGCAGAGCGGGATAGATTTCCTGTACTGGATATGGCAGTTGCTGGGCTGACCGCCAGGCGGATGCTAGCAGTGAATAGTTGGAGCAAGTCAAACCGACGCCAGTGGCTAAAAGTAACTGACGTCTGGTTATACTCATAGGCGATTGATTTTCTCATCCAGCTCATAACGTGAATCAGTCACAATCTTCTCTAGTGTTGCAACACGTTCTCTGAGCTCAGCAATTGTCTGATCGTCCGAATCTCGCTCACTAGACTTGAACAAGGAGCAATTGGATTCACCAAAAATTTCAGTGAATGCATTGGTCTTGGAGCACAGTTTAGACTTACCCTCGACCCAGTGCATGGCCACGTAAAACACAAGAAAGCCACATAAAAATACCAATACTGGTGAATACTCAAAAATACTCATAAGATTTTCCTACTTATTTCCTAACCCTTTAACCTATTAGTCAAAGGCCTGCAGATTTTCTTACAACTAATTTTAAAATTTATGCTTGTTTTGACTTCACTGCATCAGCGAGTGTGGCCAGTACCTGCTCTGTATCATCCCAACCCAGACAGGCATCGGTAATACTCTTGCCATATTCCGGCTCAACACCTTCAACTAGCTTTTGATTACCCTCTTTCAAATGACTCTCAATCATGACACCAAAGACATTACTATCTTGCTCTGCGACCTGAGCACTCACAGTATTGCAAACATCAATTTGGCGCTTGAACTGCTTCTGTGAATTGGCATGACTGAAGTCAATCATCAAGCGATGATTCAACTCGGAGTCTTTCAACTCTGCACTGATCCGATCCACTTCTTCCTTGTGATAGTTTGGCTGTTTTCCGCCACGCAGAATGATATGACAATCGCCATTGCCCGATGTTTCTACAATCGCAGAATGACCAAACTTAGTAACAGAAAGGAAATGATGCGGTGAGGAGGATGAACTGATAGCATCCATGGCGATATTAATATTGCCGCTGGTGCCGTTTTTAAAGCCTACCGGACATGACAATCCAGAGGCCAGCTCCCGATGCACCTGACTTTCAGTTGTTCGAGCACCAATCGCTCCCCAACACATCAGATCCGCAATGTATTGCGGTGTGATCATATCGAGAAACTCGCCAGCAGTCGGCAGACCCGTATCGTTGAGTGTTAGCAGTAGTTCACGAGCCAGTCTCAAACCATCATTAAGCTGACAACTGTTGTCCATGTAGGGATCATTAATCATGCCCTTCCAACCAACGCGAGTGCGTGGTTTCTCGAAATAAACCCGCATGACAATTTCCAACTGCTCCTTATGTTGCTCACGCATCTTAAGAAGTCGCTGACCATACTCCTTCGCGGCATTCGGATCATGTATCGAGCATGGACCAACAATTACCAGCAGTCGATCATCTTGTCCTGACAGAATTTTATGGATTGCAGTGCGCGTACTAAAAACTGTCTGGGAGGCCATTTCAGTTAATGGAAAGCGCTCAAGTAAAGCAACAGGAGGCAACAGCTCTTTGATTGAGCGTATGCGTAAATCATCGGTTTCGAACAGCATGGTTAAAGGATATTAATTGACAGTATCAGCGAGTCTATCAACATACTGAATTGATTCCAATAGCATGGCGGTGATG
>CAXRAF010000039.1:0-17015 GCA_964228485.1 Alteromonadales bacterium
GGCGGTTGTTTTGCCGGCCATTATCGTTAAATTAAGACCATTAAATATCGCCCGCTCTCCACGGTGATATGTCATGTTCTCAACTTGGATTAGTGGAGTGTCAGTCATTTACGTATTACCAGGCATTAAAAGACCCATAAAAGCGGCATTATACGGAGTTTTGGGGCCATACAATACGCCTCGTAGTCGGAAAGAGTAACACAATGTAACTATTGGCATAAAAAATGCGGAAATCTTTGTGACTTTAGGGTATGCTTTGGCGCCTTCGTGGTTAATATGGGTAATCGCTAATCAGTTAACAGCCTTACTCGATGTAATTCTTGAATCGAAAATACTGTAGCCGTACTATGTTATTCATACCTTATATGCCTAATTTTAGAGCACAATAAACTGTCCATCCCATGTTGCTAAACTTCGCCCTCATCTTTATCGGTATCGCACTTTTGGTATGGAGTGCAGATAGATTTACTGATGGTGCTTCGGCATTAGCACGGAACTTTGGAGTATCACCTCTCATCGTTGGACTCACAATTGTCGCCATTGGTTCCTCGGCACCGGAAATATTTGTCTCAGTGACTGCGAGCTTGGCCGATAGCCCGGGGTTGGCGATTGGTAATGCCATCGGCTCAAATATCGCCAATATTGCCCTTGTACTTGGCGTTACTGCGATTATCTCGCCATTGCAGGTTAACTCAAATGTCATTCGTCGTGAATTTCCAATATTGATCGTGATCACCCTGTTAGCGGGTGTGGCATTGTGGGATGGCCACTTAAGTTTTCTTGACGGCTCATTATTGGTAGGCGGATTATTTTTATATCTGGTGTGGATTGTCCGCACAGCGATGAAGACCAAACAAGATGATTTAATGTTGACCACACTCATGGATGAATTACCCGATGGCATGCCGACTAATCGCGCGGTTATTTGGGTATTAATTGGCTTAATCTTACTCCCGCTGAGCTCACAGATCCTGGTCAACGGCGCCTCTGGTATTGCGGTTCACTTTGGTGTCAGTGAATTTATTATCGGTGTCACCATTGTCGCACTCGGAACGTCCTTACCAGAACTCGCAGCTTCGATTGCCAGCGTCCTAAAAGGTGAACATGAACTGGCAATCGGTAATGTCATCGGCTCAAATATATTTAATATTCTGGGTGTGCTGGGTATTGCTGGTATCATCCACCCTATCTCTGTCGATCAGGCGGTGCTTTACAAAGACTACGCACTAATGTTGTTTTTAACCTTTGTAATGTTGGTCATGGCCTATGGTTTTCGTGGGCCCGGTAGCATCAAGCGCGGAGAGGGCATCATTCTGTTTTTAATCTACATTACCTTCCTATTCACACAATAACCATTGCTCTTCCATCATTGCGCATGCTAGCCAATGCATCATATACTTTAGTTTTACGTCGGAGTGATTTGTGACAGAAAAGATTAAATTTACCGAACTCGCCAGAGAAGTCCTGTTAATTGAGTCTGAGGCGGTGTCAGCCCAGCAGCAATGTCTGGATGATAACTTTGATAAGGCCTGCGAAATTTTACTCAATTGTCAGGGGCGCGTCGTTGTGACTGGCATGGGAAAGTCTGGCCATATTGGCAGTAAATTAGCTGCAACACTGGCGAGTACCGGAACGCCGGCTTTCTTTGTTCATCCGGGGGAAGCGAGTCACGGTGATCTGGGCATGATCACAAAGCATGATGTGGTAATGGCCCTGTCATTCTCAGGTGAAACCGGAGAAATACTGAGTTTAATGCCAGTTATCAAACGCCTCGGTGTACCACTTGTAGCCATCACTGGCGCAGCTAATTCGGCACTGGCAACACTGAGTGATGTGCACTTACATATCAAGGTCAAAAAAGAAGCCTGCCCCATGAATTTGGCTCCGACAGCCAGTACCACAGCAACCCTCGCACTGGGCGATGCGATCGCCGTATCATTGCTGACAGCGCGTGGTTTTAAGAAAGAGGATTTCGCACTTTCTCATCCCGGCGGTAGTCTTGGCCGGCGGTTATTACTGCATGTTGATGACATCATGCATAGTGGCGAGGATTTCCCCGCAGTCAGTGAAGATATTTTAATCAAGGATGCCTTGCTTGAGATGACACGCAGCCGCTTAGGAATGACGGCAATTATTTCAGGAGCAGGCGACTTATTAGGCATCTATACCGATGGTGATTTACGTCGCACACTCGAAGCACAGGTGAACGTTCATGAGATGACCATTGCCGATGTCATGACACGTAGTTGCACAACGGTGCCTCAAGGGACGCTTGCATTTGAGGCGCTGCGGATTATGGAACAAAACAAGATTAATGGACTCATAATAGTCGATGAGCAAGATAAACCAGTCGGTGCGCTTAATATGTATGATCTTCTAAAAGCAGGCGTTGTGTAATGAGTTTCACAAGCGAGATATATCAAAAAGCCAAGCAGATCCGGTGTTTGATATGTGATGTCGACGGTGTGCTCACCGATGGCAGTGTCATTCTCGATAATCAATTGGGTGAGCAAAAAGCCTTCAATATTAAAGACGGTTTGGGCATCAAGCTGATGCAGAACAATGGTATTGTGGTTGCCATTATTACCGGCAGAAACTCCCCGGTGGTTAGTCGACGCATGACTGAGCTGGGTGTGGAGCATACCTATCAAGGACAGAGCAACAAAATCGCTGCTTTTGATGAGCTCATTAACAAACTTGCCATTACAGCCGATCAGGTTGCTTATGTTGGTGATGACTTACCTGATTTACCCCTGATGAAACGTTGCGGTATTGGCTTTGCACCAAGTGATGCGGCTAGTTTTGTGCAACAGAAATCCGATTACTTATTAGAAACCAAAGGTGGTCGTGGTGTAGTTCGTGAAATTGCTGAGTTGCTACTGGCGACACAGGGTAAACTAGATGCGATTCACCAAGAGTATTGGGACGCATGATCATTAGACGTCGATATATCTTTGTTCCTCTGTTAGCCGCTATTGTCGTTGCGAATTTATACAAGGATGAATCGTCTCAGATAGGTCGCTTGCAGGTTCCGGTCGATACCAATGAATTACCTGACTACTACATGGAACAGTTGAGTATTAAATTGTTCAATGATGATGGTCAACTGAAAGCGTCAATCAATAGTCCAACGTTGATCCACTATGCATCGCAGTCACAGGCTGAAATCCAGGAGCCTGAGATTCAACTCTATACCGTAAATAATCAGATGTGGAATTTACAGGCGGAGAGGGGACGTATTCTGGATGAATCTCAAGATATTGCACTTGAGCAGGATGTGACCATTAGTTTGTCGCAGGATAATAATAGTCCATTAAACTTCACAACCAATAATCTGTTTTATGAATTTCTGGCTCATAGAGCGTGGAACGATAGCCCAGTCACCTTTGCTACTGCTGTGGCGAACGGCTCCGCCAATGGGATGTTAATAAATCTGGATACTGAAACCTTTGAATTGAAGAATCGGGTGGAGGTGCGTCATCAAAACTAACCTCTTAGCCATTATCACACTGCTGTCATTGAGTTTAGTCATGAACTCTACTGTTGTGCTGGCTATGGAGTTGAGCGAGGTGGAAATTGACGCTGATCAACTCTCAACCAACTTTGTCACCTCTGAAAGCAGGCTTGAGGGTAATGTCATACTGCGTCATCAGGGCATGGTATTGCGTTGTGGTCTGGCAGAAATATTTCCTAAATCTGAGACAAACAACTCGCCACGTTATGAGTTAAGTAAGCAATTGGCTTTGGTACAGGAAACCACTGACTATAGTCTGAGTGCGCAAGCTGGTGAGGCTATCTATCTTCCCACTCAAGATCAGTTGACGCTCATAGAAAAGGTATATTTCCAATATAATCAGGCGACGGAAGGTTTCCTGATAGAGGCTGAAAACTTACAGATTATTCTGAAAGAGGGTACGGTAAGTCAGTTGATTTCGAGCGGTGCTCCATCACGATTCTCACAGACGGTCTCTGATAAAACCGTCGTTATTGAGGCTAAAGGGATTAAGTGGGACACTGATACCCGTATAGCCTCGCTTGAAGAGGCGAGTTTAGACGATGGTGCGACCACCTTCAGTGCCAGCATGATCGAATATAATACAGCCACAGGTGCGATATCTGCTCAGGGACGCGGAGATGATCGCCCCAAGTATCGATTCAATAGTGCCACTGAAAAGCAGGAAGACGAAGATAATGACACTTAAAGCAACCGGATTAGCCAAACGATATGGTGATCGATGGGTCACATCGAATGTCACACTTGAGCTCTCAAGTGGTCAGGTTGTTGGTCTGCTCGGTCCCAATGGTGCCGGTAAGACAACGTCATTTTATATGATTGTTGGACTGGTTGAAGTTGATCAGGGACAGATCATGCTCAATGATGAGGATATCACCGATTTACCTATGCATGAGCGTGCTCGTCGTGGAATAGGTTACTTACCTCAGGAGCCATCGGTTTTCCGCATGCTCTCTGTGGAAGATAACATCATGGCAATACTGGAGACGCGAGATAACCTTGGTGAAGAGGAGCGCTACAAGGCACTTGAATCACTTCTTGAAGAATTTAATCTTACCCATATTCGTTCTAGTCTGGGTATGAGCCTATCCGGTGGCGAGCGTCGTCGGGTTGAAATTGCCAGGGCACTGGCAGCCGATCCGAAAATCATCCTGCTCGATGAACCATTTGCCGGTGTCGACCCCATCTCAGTCGGAGATATCAAAGAGATTGTTGAACATCTCAAAAATCGAGGGTTAGGTGTCTTGATAACCGACCATAATGTTCGCGAAACGCTGGATGTCTGCGAGAAAGCCTATATTGTTCAAGAGGGTCACGTGATCGCCGAAGGCGACGCAGAAAGTATCTTGGCCAATAAAAAGGTGCGTGATGTTTACCTCGGCGAAAACTTCAAACTCTGAGACCTCCTGAGCAATACCTGTCAAGAAAAATATTGCACAATATTTTGATCTCAAATAAGGTGAAAGAGTCATTTTTGTTCTAAAATAGACTTGTGAACTATACAAAGACAACACTTAATGAAGTAACAGTGTTTACGGTAAGTATAACCATTAACTGATGAAGCCTAGCTTACAACTTAAAATTGGTCAGCAACTGACGATGACGCCTCAGCTACAGCAGGCGATTCGTTTGTTACAACTTTCCAGTCTTGAGTTACAAAGTGAAATTCAAGAAGCGCTCGAATCAAATCCCATGCTGGAGATGAACGAAGAGGGCCAAGCGAAAGAATCCAAAAGCGAGGCAAAAAATGGTAAGGAAACTGCTCAGGAACACGAAAGCACCATATCCATCGATCAGGCTCTGCAGCAAGAGAACGTAAAACAGGATTTACCAGTAGATACCCAATGGGAAAACTGGGATGCTGCACCACCGTCTAGTGGCACAAATTTTCAGTCTGACCGTAGTGATTTTCAAGATTATCAAGGACAAACCACAGAATCACTTCAGGATCATCTGTTTTGGCAGATGAACCTCACACCATTCACTGAGCTTGATATTGCCATTGCGACTGCCATCATTGATTCGATAGAGGACGATGGTTATCTGTCATCATCTTTGACCGATATTCGTGATAGTCTCGGCACTGAAATTATGCCGGTACCAGAGGGCGATGAAGAAACAATTGAACAAGAGCTCGATCTTCAAGAGCGCGAGATTCTTGCCGTGTTACGACGTATCCAGTGCTTTGACCCTGTTGGGGTAGGGGCTCGTGACTTACATGAATGTCTATCAATACAGCTGGCTAACTTTGATGAAAATCTAAGTGAGTATCAGGATGCTAAATTATTACTAGAGCAGCATTTCGATGATTTGGGATCGCGAAATTACAAGCAGATTATGCGCAAAACTAAATTTACCGAGGACCGTTTGCGTGCTGCATTGCAACTGATACAGACATTAGATCCCAAACCTGGACATGCAATTTCTGATGTAGTCGCAGATTATGTCACACCCGATGTATTCGTTTTTAAAGATAAAGGGCGATGGATTGTTGAATTGAGTCCCGATGCCAAACCGAGCATTCGTATCAATGACACCTATGCGAGTTACATTAAACGCGCGGATAATTCGCCCGAAAATACCTACTTGCAAAATAATCTACAAGAGGCCAAATGGTTCCTGAAAAGTCTTAATAGTCGTAATGAAACCCTCATGAATGTTGCACGTTGTATTGTCGATTATCAGCTTGGATTTTTTGAATATGGCGAAGAAGCAATGCGGCCGTTGGTATTATCAGATATTGCAGAAAAAGTTGAAATGCACGAATCGACCATTTCACGGGTAACTACACAGAAGTATATGCACACCCCTCGTGGCATTTATGAATTAAAATACTTCTTCTCCAGTCATGTTGCAACTGCAACTGGGGGAGAATGTTCATCAACCGCGATTAAAGCGCTCATTAAAAAGCTAATTGCTACCGAAGAATCTGCCAAACCATTGAGTGACAGCAAATTAGCCACCATATTATCAGAACAAGGTATCAAAGTGGCACGTCGAACTGTCGCGAAATACCGAGAAGCATTGGCTATTCCGCCTTCGAATGAAAGAAAAAGCCTGCTTTAAGCACCACTTAATAATTATAAGGAAACTGTTATGCAAATTAATTTAACTGGCCACCATGTCGATATTACTGACTCACTTCGTGGATATGTTTCTGAGAAATTTCAGCGTCTTGAACGCCATTTCGATGAAATCAATAATGTCCATGTTGTTCTGACAGTAGAGAAACACCGACAAACCGCAGAAGCGAATATGAACGTTAACGGTGGTGAAATTTTTGCAACTTCAGAAGAAACCGATATGTATGCATCTATTGATAGCCTAGTTGACAAGCTGGACCGTCAAGTTATCAAGCATAAAGAGAAAAGACAACGGCACTAATTAATCTATGACAGATTCTTCAACAACCGATGAGATGCGGATATTTCGTTGGGTCGGTATCAGTAACAAAAAAAAGTTATTTGAACGACTCGCCGAGGTTCTCTCTACGGTATCAGAGGATTTATCCTTTGAAGATATTCTCGATAGTCTAACAAATCGAGAAAGAATAGGCTCAACCTGCATTGGTGATGAGGTGGCAATCCCGCACTGTAAATTGGCAATTAATGAGCCATTCGGGGCAATTGTTCTGCTCGACGAACCCGTTATGTGTAGCACCAAAGAGCAACCTATATCGGTTGTATTCGCCTTCATCATCCCTGAGCAGGAATGCCAAACCCATTTACCCCTACTGAGTGAGATAGCGGCATTCTGTCGCGAGGGGAATTGGTTGCAAAGAATTAAATCAGCCACTTCTGATTCAGAACTATGCAACATTTTACAATCATCGGAATTTAACCTAGCGCCTTATGTCAAAGAAACTAGTCATACTTAGTGGCCGCTCCGGCTCTGGAAAAACAATTGCTCTTCATGCATTAGAAGATCAGGAGTTTTATTGTATCGATAATCTGCCGCTGAGTATGATGGTCGATTTGGTTGATAAGTTATCACAGCATCATGACCAATTGGCGGTCAGCATTGATGCCCGGGCTGTACCCGATGATCTGGCTGATTTTGATAGTGTCTATCAGCAGTTGAAACAAAGTGCTTATCACACAGAGGTTATCTTCCTAGACGCCGACGATGCGACCTTGCTGAAGCGCTTTAGTGAAACCCGCAGACGACACCCACTTACGCAAAGTGGCTTATCACTCCGAGAGGCCATATCAAAAGAAACGGCGCTGCTAGAAAGTATTCGTTTAGCAGCAGATCTGAACATTGATAGCTCAATACTAAACGTTCATCAGTTGCGAGATATGATCAGCTCTCGGGTAAATAATCAGGAATCTTCACTTGATTTAATGTTCATCTCGTTTGGTTTTAAGCATGGTATTCCATCGGATGCCGACTTTGTCTTTGATGCGCGTTGTTTGCCAAATCCCTACTGGGACGAGTCATTGAGAGCTTTGAGTGGTAAGGATAAACCGGTACAGGAATATCTTGCTGACAATGGTCGGGTGCAGGAATTTTTCTGGCAGATTAAGGTGTTTCTTCACACCTGGTTACCTCGTTTTGAAACGGATAATCGCAGTTACCTGACAGTCGCCATTGGTTGCACCGGTGGACAGCATCGATCGGTATACATGGCTGAATCACTGGCCGAGCATTTTCGCACAGAGCATGCTAAGGTGACGGTCCGCCACAGAGAGTTGGATAAGCGTAGCTAGTACAATGGCTGAACCGATGCCATCCACAGTGACCAAGACCGTCACACTGGTCAACAAGCATGGCATTCATGTGCGCACTGCAGCCTTGATCGCAGACACATCAGAGTCATTTCAAGCAGAGATCACAATTACCAGTCCCCATGCCAGCACCGATGGCTCGGATATGATGCAATTATTATTACTTCAGGCCCAATGTGGCACAGAATTAGTCCTATCAGCGACAGGTCCAGATGCCACACAAGCTATTGAATCGCTTCATGATTTGATCACAAATGGTTTTAGTTCGGACGAATAACGACTAAACTAGCTATAGTGAGAGAATAAAAAAATTCCACAGATTTGGGGGCGGTGCTGTGATACTCTATAGCACCATCGAATAGTCCAAGATGTTTTCATCTCTGGCTGGATAATAAATCATCATGAAAATCGCAGACCCGGAAGCCATACAAAGACGACTACAGGCGGTCAATGATGCACTTGATACAGGTGTGTTTGCCCGTGTGAAGCGCTTACAGCAGCAACTTTCTGCTGATGACATGGCCGATCTAATCGAGTCATCACCACCCAAAGCACGTGCGATGCTTTGGAACCTAATCGAAGTCGAGGGGCGCGGTGAAATACTCGAAGCCTTAAGCGATGAAATTGCCAATCAGTTCGCTCAGGAGATGGAACCTGAGCAACTCGCTGATGCCTTGTCAGGGCTTGATACTGATGATTTAGCCGATATTTTGGGTGACTTACCTGAACAGCTCTCTGATCGGGTGCTTCTCTCAATGGATGCTCAAGATCAGTTACGGGTGAAGCAAGCACTTTCCTATCCGGAAGATCAAGCTGGCGGCTTGATGAACACCGATACCGTGACGGTTCGACCAGATGTTTCGGTCGATGTGGTGTTGCGCTATTTACGTATGCGTGGTGAATTACCGGATAACACCAACAACCTTTATGTGGTTAATCGCGATGATGTGCTACTCGGTGTTGCGGCGATTCAAAACCTGGTTACCAGTTCACCGGATGATTTGATTATTGAGGTGATGGACGAGCGAGCTGACCGTATTGCCGTTGACACGCCTGACAATGAGGTGGCACAAATCTTCGAGAAGTACGATCTCTTGTCTGCGCCTGTGGTGAATGCTGAAGGTAAGCTACTGGGCCGCATTACCATTGATGATGTAGTCGACGTGATTATCGAGGATGCCGAAAACTCGATGATGAATCTGGGCCGACTGAACGAAGATGAAGATGCCTTTGCGCCAGTTCTTGTAAGTACCCGGCGTCGTGCATTGTGGCTAGGAATTAACTTAATTACCGCACTCATTGCGGCCACTGTTTCCAATTATTTCGAAGGTGTATTAGAGAAGTTAGCAACCATCGCGATACTGATGACTATCGTACCGAGTATGGGTGGTATTGCAGGCACACAGACCCTGACATTGATGGTTCGCGCCATTGCAATGGGACAGATAGGTGAAAGCAATACCCGATGGTTGATATTCAAAGAACTCTCGGTCGGTATTCTCAATGGCATGATGTGGGCCATTGTGATCGCGACCTTAGTGGGCTTTTGGAAACAAGATGTGCAATTAGGTCTGATCATCGCATTCGCTATGATGGTGAACCTGACAGTTGCGGGTCTTGCCGGTGTCGGGATCCCGCTGATCTTGAAACGTTATAATATTGATCCGGCACTTGCCGGCGGGGTCATACTAACCACGGTCACTGATGTGGTTGGTTTGATTGCTTTCCTTGGACTTGCGACCTTCTTGCTCGTTTAGACTTTCTCTATCGGATAAACTACTCTGCTGCGACGGTCATTTGCTTAAACAAGATAGAGCCAGTTTTAGTTGATAAGTAGTGTGGCACATCATTACCTATCGCCACGATATCTAACATCATCTGTTTAAGATTGCCCGCGATGGTGATTCCTTCAACAGGATGAGTAATCACCCCGTTCTCTACCCAAAAGCCACTGGCACCGCGTGAATAGTCGCCGGTCACAAGATTTATCCCTTGTCCCATAACCTCGGTGATCAAGATGCCGGTTCCCATATCAGATAGTAGCTGTTGTTGAGACTGCCCTGTGCTTGAAACGTGCAAATTATGCACTCCACCGGCATTGGCTGTGGTTTTCAGGCCTAATTTACGCGCTGAATAACTCGATAAAATATAGCTTTTAAGAATGCCGTCCGTCACGAAGTCCTGCTCTCTAGTAGCAACTCCCTCGGTGTCGTAACAACGACTTGAAAGTGCTTTTTCGATGAAGGGACGCTCATCAATTCTGACAAATTCAGGGAGTATTTTTTGCCCAACCTGATCGAGTAAAAATGATGATTTACGATACTGTTTAGAGCCATTAATCGCTGACATTATGTGGCTAATGAAACCGGCACTAATTTCTGGACTCATGATGATTGGATACTGACCGGTTTTAATTGTCTGACTATTAAGTCTTTTCAGCGTTCTCTCGGCTGCCATTTGGCCCACCTCTTGGGCACTGGTCAGCTGATCAATATGACGACCAACAGTATAGTAGTAATCCCGCTGCATGCCATGATCATCAGTCGCTAAGCCAACAGCACTCAACACATGTCGACTACTTACATGACTATTAATAAAGCCATGACTATTCCCATAGGTATGAATACTTCTGTGTGACGCAAAGGTAACGCCATCGCTGGTGACCTGACCATCTAACATCGCCTGCTCAGCTTCCATGGCATAGCCTTCAGCCATTGCCGGTGTCAGACCGATAGGGTGATCGAGTGATAGATCGCGAATATCAGTTGCCATTAAGTCGGCATCGGCTAAACCGGCATAGGGATCAGCACCGGTTTGTTTGGCAATGGTAATGGCTGCGTTAACGGTGCGTTTGATAGATGCATCGCTGGTATCTGAAGTACTGGCATGGCCTTTTTGCTGGTCAACATAAACAGTGATTGCAAAGCCAAAGTCCTGATTAAACTCTAATGTTTCGATTTCTTGATTTCTAACACTATTGGAGAGCCCCAATACTTTACTAACCGAGACTGAGCAGGCGGTAGCGCCTGCATGCTCTGCCTGATGAATAATACTTGCCAGCGTTTGTTCGAGCGCTTTCTTTTCTTCTGGGATATCCAGCGCATCAATATGTTCAGCTTGTGTCATGTAATGATAAAGTTTCTAGTGAATATGCAAGGATGATATTATAAACCAACTGCTAGCTAAATAGTGTTAAGGAGTTAGCCATTAGTGCTAATAATAGCGCTGATCCCAATCTTGAAGACGAGGAATGGGTCAGTAAGTCAGAATTAAAGCGTCAGGCGAAAGAGCTTCATAAACTCGGTCAGGATTTAGTGGAGATGTCTGATGGTGATCTTGCACAGTTGCCAATTCCAGCCAACCTTATGGAAGCCATTCTGCGCGCTAAAAAAATCACTAAACGCGGTGGGCTTCGTCGAGAGCTGTTGTTTATCGCCAAGGTTTTACGCTCCTTTGATACAGAGGCGCTTTATCAGGCCATCGAATTACAAAATGCACCCGCACAAGAAGCGAATGCCCAATTTCACGTGCTTGAACAATGGCGTGAAAAACTGATCGAGAGTCCTGAGGCGCTAACAGAATTTATCAGTGAATATCCGAATGCTGATATTCAGGGATTGCGGCAACAACTTCGTCTTCATAAAACCGCAAAGAAGCCGGCACAAAAAACCAAGGCCTTCCGACTAATATTTCAACTGATCAAACAGGCGGTAGAGGACTAGCACTAAGACTGATCAGGCAGCTGTTCCACCCACAGTGAGTTCGTCCACTTTCAGACTTGGCTGACCGACGCCAACAGGCACCGACTGACCTTGCTTACCACAGACGCCAACGCCCCTGTCGAGAGCAAGGTTGTTACCAACCATACTTACCTTGGTTAATACGCTAGGGCCATCACCTATTAGTGTCGCGCCTTTAATGGGGGCAGTCAGTTTGCCATCCTCAATCAAATAGGCTTGGTTAGCTGAAAAGACGAAATTTCCTGAAGTAATATCGACCTGTCCACCACCAAAATTACTGGCATAAATCCCTTTTTTCACCGAGGCAATGATCTCTTCGTGCTCATACTGGCCATTGAGCATGTAGGTATTTGTCATGCGTGGCATAGGTAAGTGGGCATAGGATTCTCTTCTCCCGTTGCCAGTAGATCGGGTGTTCATCAGTTTGGCGTTATGTTTATCCTGCATATAACCAGTGAGAATACCGTTCTCAATCAGTGTTGTGCACTGAGTCGGTGTACCTTCGTCATCAATACTCAACGAGCCTCTGCGATCGGCCAGCGTGCCGTCATCAACGATGGTGCACTGCTCTGAGGCAACCTGTTCACCGATACGGCCGCTGAATGCCGATGACCCTTTACGGTTGAAGTCACCTTCCAAACCATGTCCAATCGCCTCATGAAGTAAAACACCAGGCCAACCATTGCCTAATACCACCGGCATAACGCCAGCAGGAGCATCGATTGCTACCAGATTAATCAGTGCTTGAGCTACGGCATCATCAACCAATGCCTGACTAAGCTCAGAAGCCACAGAGCTACCATCGCGATTGATAAAGGCTTCTAAGCTATAGCGACCACCCGAACCAGAGCTGCCTGATTCGCGTCGATTGTTTTGCTCAGCAATGACCGAAACTCCTAGTCTGACAAGAGGACGTATATCAGTCGCCAAGGTACCATCACTGCCATAGACTAATACTCGCTCATAACTGGCAGAGATACTGGCATTGACCTGAATTATTCGCTTATCTTTATCCCGAGCATAGCTATCGAGTGCTTTCAGTAGGGCTATTTTTTCTTCGTCGCTGATACTCAAAATTGGGTCCAGCGCCTGATAACGCTGAGGGGCTATCACCGCAGTACTTGGTGAGGATACATTGACTGTCTGATCCTGTTGCACGATACTCGCTGCTGCAGTTACTGCCCGCGCAATGTCTGATTCTGATAACGCTTCCGAGTAGGCAAAGCCGGTTTTTTCGCCACTAATCGCGCGGATACCAACGCCAGTTTCAACATTATAACTACCCGATTTGACGATGGATTCATCCAGAGTCCAAGATTCATAAATGGTCTGTTGAAAATACATATCTGCATAGTCAATATCGGGTTTCATTAAGCGGCCCATTTGTGCCTCCATCGTTGGCCAATCGGTACCAGATAGGTCACAAAAATGGGTAATAATCTCGTTGTTCATTAATTCATTCCGAATGTAATTTAATTAAATTGACCATCACAGCTGAAGGTCTTTTGCTCAGCCTCGACAGTAATACTGGGATTTTCAGTATCTTCACTGATGGTGGCTTTACCGGTAGATTTACCGACTTCAGTCACTGTTGGATCATCAAAACTTCCCTCGACCTGATACTGAATGCTGGTAACAACATTAATGGCAGGTTCGAAGATTTTACTCATGACAAATACCAGAAATCCTGTCATCGGTTCAATGGCCCAACCGGCCAGCACAGGTAGGCTACTGCCCAAATCAGGTGTAACCAATATACATTGCTCAATGGTATTTGATGCGAAATTAATATTTCCTTTTACCTGCACATCGGCTGAGGTACCACGAACCTGTATATCTTCGGTTTTCATGGTGCCCTGATTAAAGTTCAAATTGCCACTTAGACCAGTGTAGAAGAAACCATCCTGAAATAGATCTGAGAAATCGAGCGTCAGTTTACGAGCAATGGAGCCTAAACTAAATAAGGAAAATATTCGTGCTTGGCGATCGCTCAGTGTTTTTTGACTTCCCTTGCCGCCCTCAACAGACAAGTCTCCGGAAAGGCTGACGGTATTAAACATACTCGGGTCACCAACCCATGATAATTTGCCAGTGATTTCCATTGGCGTGTCACGGATACCAGCATCCTGATGCAGGATATCTAGCAAGCGACCCAAATTTTGTGTTTTTACCGTGCCATCTAATTTGGTAATAACCTCATCCTCAACCCATTGCCACTGAGCATCAATATCCATACTTAAGATGTTATCTGTGCCAATGGTAATCGATACCTGATTTCCGCGCTTTAGTGGTTGCAATACAGCTTCAGTGCTACCCAACTCAATTCCGGCATAGAGACATTGCTTACAGCTGAGGTTGATTGCCGGGAGTGGTTCAGCATCAGCCTCTTTATCAGACTCGGTCTCATCTGTTTCTTCATCGGCGAATTGATCAACAATTGCTAGTTTATCCAGGGCAATATTTATGGGCGTTTGGCCAAAGGGTAATGGTACTGTGATTTGTCCATTGATATCGTCACCCTCAAGATTAAACTCAAGTTGTTCTTGACCGAGATCACCTGAAACATTGGTATTATTTAATGTTAAAAAGAAATAATTAAGCTGTTGAATTGATAAGTTATCGAGATAGAAATTGGTAAAGTCTGATTCCTCACCATCGCTAATGGTCGATTCTCTGTCGGATAAATAATCTAACCATGCCACCAGATCAACCGTATCTGCGACACCTGTTATTGCAACACCAGAGTGATTAGGTAGTGAGACATCATTGGTACCCATCGCCATCACCCCTGAGGTCATCTCGCCATCGAGGTAGGCTGAGAGTAGGGAAAATTTATCTAACCAGTTAATTGAGAGTAGCGACTCGTTAGGCTCAGTTTGTTGGTAGAGCAGTTTCAGGGGTAAACCCACGTCGGCTGTTTTAGACAGTGGATGTGGAATGTTGGAGGTCATCCCGATTGTTCTGGTGTCTACCGTAACGCTAAAATTACCGCTATCTCCGGCAGGGATACTCACTACTGCAGTATAGTCGGTAGCACCTTCGAGACCGGTTGGGATAATCTCAGAAAAGGTTTCATAAACAGCGGTTAGAGTAATATCACCAAGTGATGTAATTTCGGTTGTTACTCCCGTGTCTGTTCCTGTCTGAGCTAAGGTAACCCGACTTGCACCGCCGAGAATATTGGCTGATAAATCTTTTGATGTAACCGATTTGCCATTAATTTGCAGGCTACCATTAACAGCCTTAGCACTTAATCCAATCGCTTTAACATGCACCGAGGCATCATTGACTCTGATCTCACCCGCGATCTTCTCATCGCTATCTCCAAGTGGAATGATCATATCCAAATCGAGTTCGAACGGCCCCTTGAGATCTAACGTCTCAATGACTGGTGAGATATCTTCCGAGAGTGGACTATTCAGGATGTAATCGCCCGCGTCGCTTAGATTGCCCTCACTGCGACTTTCAATCTTCAATATTGAAGGTTTTTGATTGAAGTCCTCAATGCCTACCCGGGCACTATTAATCTGATGTTCATATGACTGTGCTGAGCTAACCTTGATGTCCATACTATTACCGATAAACCACAAGTCAGCATTCATGTTATTAAGTGAGGGCCAACTCGGCTCAAAAGTATAGGTCGAATCAAGCACCTTGCCGTGAATGGTGAATACGCCGGTAAAATCCTGATAGGGGAAGGTGTCACCACTACCGCGCAAAAGCACTTTAACATCCGTGAGCGTACCTGACCCAATCGCATTATCCAGATACTCGACCAGATCAGGCTTCATGATGCCATAGGGCAGAAACTTAGGTGTGTTAGTCATGTCACCATCGGTGAGCTCAGCATAGATGTCCATCTGTACTTCACTATCTGCAAGAGGAATTGAGATGCGGCCATCGGATTTTAATTTCGCACCATGGATATGACTGGTGAAGTGTTTAATTTCTAGCTCGACGGTTTCCTCTGAGATGGTCCAACCGATATTGGTATTTATGTAATCCAGTGGTAGTTCCCAACGAAACAGTTGCGGATCGGTAAACTCAGCGAAACGACTATCAAGATAGAGTGAGCCAGAATCTTCAAACAACTGTACCTGACCTGCCATATTGTTCACGCCTGGAGCGGCGCCAAATGACTTGAAACCAAGTTCAGAGAATCGTGCGGTCAGATTTAAATCAACCAACTCGGAAGCGTTTGTGACAGCATCAATCTGCACCGCATCCAAAAATCCCTGGGGATCCATGGCCAGCAAACGGGTGCGTAATTGCGGCTCCAAATCTTGTTTTGCCAATAACAGATCCGCCCATACACCGACATCCATGCGGGTAGAGCGTAGGTAATATTCTTCCGTATAGTTATCGCCACGTCGCATACGTAACTGGACAAAGGGTGAGGGCCAACTGCGGTCATTACTAACAACTTCAGCGTTGTTGGTTTGTAGCTGCCAACCATCATCGTATGCTTGCCACTGTAATTGACTGGAGAGCTTATTAATGTTGCCTTGAGGCGCATCCTGAAGAGTCATTTGGAAGTCGAGCAAATCAAGTGTCGCTATGGCCTTACTAAAACGCAGTTCAGACCAATCGACCCAAGCATTTAATTTGACTGTACCGTCAACAATACGCGCTTCCTGCCAAAAGGCTCCCAGTGGGAGTTCGGTCAAATCTAGCTCATGTGAGTCTATGAATAGTTGCGCTTTGGTATCCGGGTTGGTTAGTAGACCATCAGCTTCTAGGGCAAAATCAATTCGGTTGTCGCCGGGTAATTGCGTAAATCCCTGTAGCTGATACATATCCACGCCACGACTGAAGCGCATTTCAGATATATTGATCGGGAAACTGTCCTCATTGCGAAGGTTAAACTGGATGGTTGCCTCGCTTATGGTGATTTCGGTCTGACTCTGAAGCCAGTCTTGTAAAATACCGTAATCGAAAGGTTCACTATCTTCAGCAGTTAGTTGTGTGCTTTGACCATCTATGATCATGGTGCCATCGGGCTGTTGCTCTATATAAATATTGATCCCCTCGATG
>CAXRAF010000040.1:0-6361 GCA_964228485.1 Alteromonadales bacterium
TGCAGCAATTTCAAACCCTGATGCTGATCTGCTCATGAACATGCTTAAACGCGGCAAACCGGTGCAATTTCATATGACATTGACTGCTCAGAAAGGGGAAGACTATACCTCTCAAAACGTCATTGGTGAGATTACCGGAACAGACTACCCTGATGAAGTCATTTTACTGGGAGCACATCTCGATTCATGGGATTTAGGTACTGGTGCGATTGACGATGGTGCCGGGGTGGGCATTGTTATGGCCGCAGCAGAGCGCATCAAGGCACTCGGTAAGCGTCCCAAGCGAACTATTCGGGTTGTGTTATTCGCAAACGAGGAGCAGGGACTATATGGTGGTAAGGCCTATGCCAACAGACACCGCGATGTACTTCCCAGTCACATTGTCGGAGCTGAATCGGATTTTGGTGCCGGTGTAATTTACAAAATGTCGACTAAATTCAAACCCACAGCACTTCCTATTGCAGAACAAATTATGACCGTTCTGGTGCCGTTAGGGGTCGAATATGGCGCTAATAATGCCCGTGGCGGACCCGATTTAATCCAGTCACGAATGTATGGTATGGCGGTGGTGAATCTATATCAGGATGGTACGGACTACTTCGATTATCACCACACTGCGAATGATACATTGGACAAAATTGATCCAGAGTCGCTGACGCAAAATGTCGCTGTGTATACGGCTTTTACCTACCTGATGGCTCAGCTTGAGGGTGATGTCGGATTTTTCCCGCCTGCTGAGTGACGGTGAAATGATTGAACAATTCTTACATAATCTCCTCGATCAGGGACTGGAAAAATACCAAGGTGATACCGAGCTCGCTCTGGCATGGGCGCGCACTAAACTCGAATCTTTCTTACAAGCACAACCTGAAATCACTGAGCAGATGATTGAGGATTATCTACAACAAATGAATCAGGTTGCTGCAGAACTCTAGCTAAAGAGATTTTGCAAAACAGTTGCTAACAGGCATAATGCCTGACAATGTCAGTTTCCATCATCTGGATAATTGACCTATAACAATAATAATCAGGGGAAGTATCATGTCTGCTAATCAATCTGACAATTCAACCACTATTCGCGATGTTCAACAACTTGGCACATTTGCAGCGATTGCCAGTCTGTCATACGTGTTCTGGATCTGTGGTGGCATGGAAATGGTTGAGCGTCTCGCATATTACGGTGTGCGCTCTTTGTCGAGCCTGTACGCTACCGATGCTGCCTCGAACGGTGGCCTGGGATTAGTCGAGAGTGATTTAGGGATCATTTTCATGGTCTGGGCTCTGATCCAAACATTTGTTCCGGTATTTACCGGCGGGCTGTCGGATCGGTATGGCTACAAAGAGACCATTTTCGCCTCAACAGTGTTTAAAATAATTGGCTACCTAATCATGGCTTTTTTCCCGACCTTCTGGGGCTTTCTGATTGGAGCGGCCGTGCTTGCCTTTGGTACCGGCATTTTCAAGCCGGGTATACAGGGCACGATCGTCAAGGCGACTAACCGAAAGAACAGCTCGATCGCCTGGGGGGTGTTTTACCAAACCGTGAACATCGGCGCCT
The DNA here is from genome assembly GCA_964228485.1 of Alteromonadales bacterium. Classification (GTDB taxonomy): domain Bacteria; phylum Pseudomonadota; class Gammaproteobacteria; order Enterobacterales; genus CAXRAF01. The sequence continues at coordinate 1,559 of CAXRAF010000040.1, forward strand.
TCATTGGTCCTCTAATATCAGCGCAGTTACGCCAGTTAGAGTGGCAGTATGTGTTCTTTGCCTGCTCGGCGATTATTTCACTTAATTTCTTATTACTTCTAACCTACAAAGAGGAAGATAAAGAGGCCCGTATCGCGCATCGTGAGGCGGTAAAGCGTGGTGAAATTCAGGAAGAATCGCTGTGGAAAGATGCACTGGGTGAGCTCAAGAATCCACTCTTGTTGTGGTATATCTTTTTGTTCTCAGGCTTCTGGTTCATGTTGATGGCATTCTGGGATGTTGGTCCACTGTTCTTCCGTGATTGGGTTGATACCTCGGTTATGGTCAGAGATTTATTTGGCAATGAGGGTACACAAAATCCGTTCTGGATATTCTTACTGGGCATGGCACAGGATGGTAAATCGATTAATCCTGAGGGCCTTGTGAATATCAACGCGGGTATGATCATGACCGTTTGTTTCATTGTCACAGGATGGTCAGCCAAGATGAAAGCTGTCAACTCGATGGCACTGGGAACCTTCTTGTCATCCGCGGCATTACTCATGCTAGGTAATTTCAATTTTGTTTGGGTAATGGTCGCGGCAATTATCACTTTTTCTATGGGAGAGATGCTGTCATCTCCCAAAAGTAGTGAGTATCTTGGTAATATTGCACCGAGACAAAAGAAGGCGATGTTTCTTGGCTTCTCGCAATTTCCAATTGGTATCGGTTGGGTCGCTGAGGGTTATGTCGGACCGGCACTTTATGGCGCTTATGGCTCAAAAGAGAATATCTCACGAACCATGTTAGAGCAGCAGGGAATCGATGTATCAGCGCTACCCATTGGTGAAGCGTTTATGAAGTTACAGGAAGTTACTGGACAGTCTGCTGAAGCATTAACCCAAGCGCTTTATCAGGCGAATCAAATCGGCATGGTCTGGTATGTCATGGGCGCTATAGGTTTAATCACGACATTTGGTCTATACGTCTACGGTGTATGGACTTATCGGTTTGCGATGAAAGTCGAGGCTGAGGCGCAAGCAGCACAGCATAGTTCATTGTGAACTAGCGAAGGCACCTCACTCAGTAGCTTCTGAATACACGTAATAATTCAGTAAATCTTTCCAGGTCACGATGCCCATTAGGGTGTCGTGTTCAATGTCAATAACTGGCAAACATGAGAAGTTATGCTCAAGGAGAAGAATCGATGCAGTATCAAGCCTCGATTCTTCTGTGATCGTAATCGGCTCAGTGGTCATTACATCGGAAATGAGTAATTTGAGCGTTTGCCTATCTAACGCTCGCTCATGCTCAGTTCCAAGGTAAGGACTGACATGTTTACATACATCTCTGTCTGATACGATACCGATCACATGGTCATGATCATCAACTACAGGTATGTGATGAAACCCATATTCAATGAAGATTTCTGATGCTCTCTTCAAGGTCATATCATGATTGGCACTTATGACCTCTTTCGTCATGATGTCTCGTATTTTCATTATTCATCCTCAAGTAAACCTAATTTCATTATCTATATTTTTTATTTTACAAATCTTGCGATCTGTTGATGTTATTGTTTTAGCCTCAGATATGATGATTTGGACGTTAGAATAAAGAGCTTTGTTGACCTCAATAATATTGTCGTTCTGCTCGTCGATAGTATCTTTTAATCTATTCAACTCATGCGAAATTTTATCTATGTCCAAAGTGAGAGCTTTTATCTGATGGTAGACTTTTTTTGCTTTCTCTAGTTTTATATTACCCACAGTAGAAGGGGTACCTTGTGATTTGATTTCGTTCAATACGATGATGAGCATCTCACGCTCATTTACTGTTATTGCTTTAAGTTGCTCTAATTTGCTGATCTGTTTCTTTACTTTGGCAACGCCAATACACTCAATTGTGGTTCTCACATAGGCCTCGCTTCCAACAACATTAGCTTTGATATGTTGATTAGCTATTACCTCACCACCGATAAGCTTTCCTTTGCCATTATTGTATCCTGCGATGACCGCCTTACCCGCTTGCAATGCACTATGCAGACTATAGTCCTGAACGAAGATACAGTTACCTGCCTCTGCCTTCACAAAATTACAATATTTTATATATATGTCATTTTGGGCTTTGATGAAGGTAGTATATTTATCACCCTGATGCTCTTGATTCTCCATTGCATTGGTGCAAATGACCCCTTTTAGAACATGAACAGTGTTACCAGAAATCAAATCAGCATTTTCAACAGTTCCATCTACATGAATATCTCCGCTCGCCTCGACGCGCACATTCGGTTTCACATCTCCGGATATCTTTACAGAACCACTATACTCGATGTTACCTGTCTCAAGACTGGCCTCACTAAGAATGAGAGTGTCATCAACGAGTACAGTGTTATCTTTGATAATGGGATGGCCACTTTTTCGTGAAATCAAGATGTTAGGATCATCGTCATCTAACTTTACTGTATCATTTAAAACAAACTGTATATCTTTACCTGGAATAGGCTCAATCGTGTCACCAAATATAGAAATACCTGATGTACCAGTAGTTGGTGGCGTGCGTTTCAGTAGTGGCGTGTTTTCGTTAACAGTGACATAATCATGCGTCTTGTAATGGTCTACGGTACCATCATCTCTGGTTTCGGGACCATGTATAGTGTCGGTATTAAAAATGATATCAATACTCGCATCTGTGCCATCGATAGCAGCCCTTCCTTGTGCAACAATTACAGAGCAAGCTTCACTATCGACTATGCATTGCTTAATGCGTTCAGTATCTACTTGATTCGCATTGAGTCCGAGTCTATCTAACTCTGCAATGATTTCATCATAATCCACCTCTTTACCATAAAATGCAGGATTGTAGGAAAAAGTCGCTGTAGTCATTTGCTCATCTATGATGACATCAAACTGACCATCGATATGTGGTTCTATTTCGATTACTTCAGATTCATTGTTTCTTGATAATTGAGCTAGTGATTTTAATACTTTAGTTTCTAACTCATGTGAGCCCTGAATTGTAGCTTCCAGGATATCAGATATTTGATTAATTTCTTGTGGTTCATTAGTTCTATTTCTTATGGAAGTGGCTATTAATAGCTGATTTTTCACATTGAATTCAATTGCAGCATATTTCATTGAATCATTACGTCCACTACTCATATTAATAGTTTAGTCTAAATTTTCAAATTTGCATTAGCTACCCGTAACTTATTGAGTAAGTAGACGAATTCTTTTACTTCTGATTCAGAAACTTGCTTAAGTAATTCATCTTCATATGATTTCGCTAATGGTACGATCTGTTGATAAATTTCCAGACCTTTTGACGTTAGGTTCAGGATTGAACGACGCTTATCAGCTTCGTCAAATTCACGACTGACCATATTACTGTGGATTAATTTTTTAACTGCGCGTGATACTGCTACCTTATCCATTGCTGTTCTGGCAGATACATCCTGAGCAGATAAATCGCTCTCTTCTCCAAGTACCGCCATCACCCGCCATTGGTGAAGATCAATGCCAAATTGCGTCTGATAGGAAAGGGCAATTTTATTACTGATTTCATTTGAAACAACGGATAAGCAGTAGGGAATAAACTCGCTTAAAGTAAGCTGTGGTGCAGTCATTGACAGGAATTTCTTGCATTTGATGTTCGTGTTAACTAATATAGTTACATATGAAACTAATTGCAAGAATAATATAAATAAGGAGTCTTGTAATGACCGATTTATTCGATAATCCGATAGGGTTAGACGGCTTTGAGTTTGTGGAATTTACCGCGCCGGAAAAGGGTGTCATTGAACCTATCTTTGAGGCAATGGGATTTACTCGTGTTGCTGTGCACAATTCCAAGGATGTCACGTTGTGGCGTCAGGGAGATATTAATTTCCTGACTAACTATGAACCCAATTCACATGCCTTTTACTATGGTCGTGAGCATGGTCCATCGGCGTGTGGCATGGCATTTCGCGTCAAAAACGCTCGTAAGGCATACAGAGAGGTAGTTGCGCGTGGCGCTGAGCCCATCACAGTGAATGCCGGACCCATGGAATTAAATTTACCCGCAGTTAAGGGTATTGGCGGTTCAATTCTGTACTTGATTGACCGCTATGAAAATCACAACACCATTTATGATATCGACTTTACCTGGTTGGATGATGTCGAGCGTAAACCAGCGGGATTTGGCTTTCATACCCTGGATCACCTAACGCATAACGTCTATCGTGGTCGCATGGATTACTGGGCAGATTTTTACTCGAACTTATTTAATTTTCGCGAGATTCGCTACTTCGACATTAAGGGTGAATATACAGGCTTACTGTCAAAAGCCATGACTGCGCCAGATGGCAAAATCCGCATTCCATTAAATGAGGAATCAGCCAAAGGTGGTGGTCAGATTGAAGAATTTCTGATGAAATACAACGGCGAGGGGATTCAACATATTGCCCTGGCTTGTGATGACATTCTCGCAGCATGGGATAAGTTAAAAACAGCTGGAACGGTATTTATGACACCTCCTCCGGGAACCTACTACGATATGCTCAGTGAACGACTTCCAGGACACGGTGAGCCGGTCAATGAACTGCAATCACGGGGGATCCTGCTGGACGGTACCACTGAGGGCGGTAATCCGCGTCTTCTTCTGCAAATATTCTCAGAAACTGTGCTCGGTCCGGTATTTTTTGAGTTCATTCAGCGTAAAGAGGACGAGGGCTTCGGTGAGGGTAATTTTAAAGCCCTGTTTGAGTCAATCGAGCGCGACCAGTTGAATCGTGGTGTTCTCGCAGATGCTGAGCAGGCCTAGGAGCGAACCATGAAAATCAAC
>CAXRAF010000041.1:0-4953 GCA_964228485.1 Alteromonadales bacterium
AAAATAGTGATTGATACAGATAACGCCAACATTCGTGGCTGTCTGCTCGTTAATACACTGTTAGAGATGTCACAGGATGCCGACATTCAAACTCACATCGCTGCGATGTTTACTGGTCTTGAGGAAATGTTCTATTGGATTCTTGTTAGTGGCCAGAAAAATAAGCAAATCTCGACTAAGCTAAACTGCCGTGCTCAGGCTCAATTATTAGTCAATGATTATTTTGGTTTGCGGGTTCAGTCGATGACAGAAAAAACGGAATCTGAGCTAAAGCAGTTGGTGCAATTGCGTATCAGGCAACTGTCAGACGGTTAATGACTCAGCACGATTGTTTAGTGATCAAAATGGCTGTATGTCAAAGCTCAGAGAAATAAATTCTTCCATTGCTGACGCGGTAACATTATCAACCTCAGTAAACTCAAATCCGAGATGAATTGTAGACTGCTCAATATAGGTATTGCGCACAACTGCCTGAGCCTTCTTGGGTGTTTCTAAACCTGGTAATTGAAATGAAAGCGTGATGACCTGTTCAAGTTGAAGCATGGCGGCTTGGTCATTACTCAAATCAGTCGAGGTTTGAAAATGACAGCCACTGTTACTCAAATCTGCGATGACACCAGAGACTGAGTGATTATCTTGTGTAAGGTTTGCTGGGAGTAAACATTTTACGCGTCTATTACGACGTACATCCTGTTTCTGGATAGACTCTGGATACTCAATAAGCATTAGGTTGGTTGGATTCGATATACATCTGAGTGCCTGACTCTTAAATCCAAATGCCTGGCCTCGGCTGATCCCTCTTAAGGTGACGACCGGCAAGGCATCGAGTTGTGAGATAACGTCTGCTAGTTTCTCGGTAATCTGAAGAATTAACATGTCATCACTGATAACGCCGACCAATACAGTACGGACTCGTCCTTCAGTTCTTTCAATCTCAAGCTGTAGCTCAGTGCCTATTTCAGAGGTTAATTTCACGTTAATACTTCTGCCGGTAACTGCTGTTAATTTCTGAGTTGGTTATTGTTATCGAAGTATTATAATAAAAAATCCTGATAATAATCAGTATTGGCTGTACTCATAGAACGATAATTCACGTAGAGTAGCTGAATCTGCACTGATATCTAATAATAACGAAGCCCATATGAACAAAGCATTAGACACATCTATATCAACTGAGCTCACTGAGCAAATGCGTCAGTGGCGGCATGAAATCCATCAACATCCCGAAACCGCTTATGAAGAATTCAAAACGGCTGCACTGGTAGTTGAGGTTTTGCAGTCCGTTGGTATCGAGGTGCACACCGGAATTGCCGAGACCGGAGTAGTCGGCATTTTGCAAAAGGGCAGCTCAGACAAGCGCATCGGGTTAAGAGCTGACATGGATGCGTTAGATATCTTGGAAGACAACGATTTGGATTACTGCTCGCAAGTCACGGGTAAAATGCATGCTTGTGGTCACGACGGGCATACAGCGATGTTGTTGGGTGCCGCGGTTTACCTTGCGCAGAATGTCGATTTTGATGGCACTGTGGTATTTATTTTCCAGCCAGCTGAAGAGGTGCGTGGCGGTGCGTTGAGAATGCTACAGGAGGGGTTGTTCGAGAGATTCCCGGTCGATATGGTGTTTGGATTACACAACATGCCTGGCATTGCGACCGGACAGTTTGCCATTTGTGAAGGCCCGTTGATGGCATCTTTTGCACATTTTGAATGTGAGATCATTGGCAAAGGTGGCCACTCCTCGGCTCCCCATCTAAATATTGATCCGGTGGCTATTGGTGCTGATTTGGTTCAGCAATGGCAGTTAATCGTACCTCAGAAAGTGTCATCGGCTGAGCGTGCTGTGATTGCGACCACTGAATTTCATGCCGGAACAGCATTCAATATCTGTCCGGAGACTGCGATTTTACGTGGCTCATGCCGAGCGCTCTCAAATCCAGTCGCACAATTAATTGCAGAGCAAATGGCACAAACTGCGGAACGTGTCTGCGCCCAGCATGGCGCAACCTGCCGTTTTGATTACCATCAGGCATATCCCGTGCTTGTGAATCACAAGCAAGGTGTTGATCTGGCATTGGCAGCTGCTCAAGCAGTGGTTGGTCATGCGAATGTCATTGATGACCAAGAGGCAAGCATGGGCTCTGAGGACTTTGCTGAATTTCTGCTGCAATGTCCGGGTGCCTACATCTTCCTTGGCAATGGTGTCGAGAGCCGCGGAGGTTGTATGATCCATAATCCCGGTTATGACTTCAACGATGCAAACCTGCCGATTGGTGCACGATATTGGAGTATGTTGGTCGAGACGTACCTAAACTAATAATAACAAAAGAGCCCATTATGAATGTTTACCGCCAGATAGTCTTACTGTCCTCATTTATTCTTTTTGCTTGTCAGTCACAAGAGCATTCACAGCAGGCCCAATACTCGGCAGAGATAATCCGCACTAATCACCATGTCGCTCATATCAGTGCGGCTGATTATCCGTCACTTGGTTTTGGTGAGGGGTATGCTGCTGCCGAGGACCATATTTGTAACATTGCCCACAGCATGGTCGTCGCACGTGGCGAGCGGAGCAAATATCACGGTATGGGCGAGAATAAGCGCCACTTCATTTCGGATGTTGTCATGCATGCGCTTGATATTCCCACACGCGCTGCTGATGCCTTTCAAAGCGATAGTAAAGAACTCAAGGATTGGGCGACAGGCTACGCCGACGGCTACAATCATTATCTGGCAGTTACCGGTGTTGATAACATTGGTTCATGGTGTGCTGGTGCGGCATGGGTGAAGCCGATTACAGCACAGGACATATACCGACGAGCCCTTACACTCGCGAACAGTGGCACCCGAGTGCCGGGGATGATCGCATCAGCCAAACCACCGATAGAGAAAAAAGCTGAGCAGAAAAAGATAGCGCAGACAACCGCAGAACTCAGCGCTATTCTTGAAGATGAAGTGTTGACTCTGGAACAACGATATCTGGGTTCAAATGCCTGGGCATTTGGCAAAGACCGTACCGAGAATAAACGTGGTCTGTTATTAGCAAATCCTCATTATCCGTGGTCTGGTTCAAATCGTTTCTGGGAAAAGCACCTGACCATCCCGGGGCAACTCAATGCCTATGGCGTAGGGCTACTTGGCCTGCCTGGTGTGACGTTAGGCTTTAATGAACATGTCGCATGGAGTCATACGGTCTCTGATAGTGAGCGTATTGTGTTTTATCAGTTGCGACTGGTGGATGGCAATCCTACCCAATATCACTACGGCGATGAAATTCGCTCAATGACTGCAAAACAACTCAGTGTTGAGGTGGCCGGTCAAGATGAGCCAGTCTCCCATACTGTGTGGTTTAGCCACCATGGTCCGATAGTCAATTTACCCGGAATTGGTTGGAATGATCGTGTTGCTGTGAGTATGCGCGATGCCAATTTTGCTAATTATCTGATGATGGCTCAATGGAAGGATATGTCAGAAGCGCAAAGCATGGATGAGTTTATTGCTGCCCATGAGCGTTGGAGCGCCATGCCCTGGGTTAATACAATGGCAACCAGCATGGATGGTCGTGCCGTATACATGGATAATTCCAATGTCGGTAACTTAAGCGATGAGGCGATTTCACTCTGGAAGCAAAGCCTGAAGAAATCTGGACTTGCTAGTGCTCTCTATGCCAAACGCAAGTTTGTTGTACTTGATGGCAGTGATGAGCGTTTTGAATGGGTCGAAGATCCAGAGGCTAGCATTGCTGGTAACATTCCGTTCGCTAACAAACCAATCCAAGACCGCAGTGATTATATTTTTAATGCCAATGACAGTTACTGGTTAACCAACACGTCTGCACCGATGGCTGAGCATTCGCCACTTTATGGCCCACATGCATCTAGTCGTACATTGCGCACTCGGATGAATGCCTTATTGGTAGCGAATGATGATCCTATGGGTTACGCCGGTGAAGATAAGCGATTCTCCAGAGCCGAAATGCAGGCGGCCATATTTGCCAATGACAGCTCAGCGGCACAACTGCTCATGCCAGCTTTATTAAGCACCTGTGTTGATACACCGAGTATCATGCTCGATGGCAACGAGATAGATTTAACCTCTGCCTGTTCGGCCCTCGCTGAATTTGATCTGAAGTTTAATCTTGATAGTCAGGGCTCTGTGTTATTTCGTGAGTGGTTAACGCGTTATTCATACGCTGATACCATGAGTCCGGGCGCCTTATTTTCAGTTCCCTTTGATGTGAATGAACCGGTTAATACCCCACATACACTCGCCGATAAACTCCTTGCATTGAAGCACCTCGCCCAAGCCGCTGCGATTCTAACCAAGGCCGGTGTTTCATTAAATGCCACCATGGGAGACACACAATTTGCCTATCGTGCGGGTGAGATAATACCTATTCATGGTGGTAAACATGTGGAAGGTGTCGCCAATGTTATTGGTCAGAGAGTCTATGACACTCAGGCATTTCAGGAGCGTGGAATAGCCATTGATGGCTCACAATTCCTGAAGGATAAGGGTTATCCTATAACCTACGGTACGAGCTTTATTATGGCATTGTCATTTACAGATGCAGGTCCTGAAGCTGAAGCTTTTATGACCTATAGTCAGTCGGGCGATCCGAATTCAGTCTTCTTTACTGATCAGACCAAACTATTTTCTGACAAACAATGGCGGCCAGTGCTATATCGTCCCGAAGCGATTATAGCAAATACCCTGTCTAAGAAGACGGTATCAGCCGCTCGCTAGCGGTGTTGTGGGTGCAGTTAATGATCGGTGTTATGACGAAAGGGAACGTAGAATGGACACCATTTGAACGCGGCTGTGATTATTGGCACAACACCCGCGGCAAACCAAAGATTCTGTGTAAAAACACCTGTTAATAATAATAAGAAGCCCAAAATAAGGCGTAAAACGCGATCCGTGGTACCAATATTACACTGCACCTAGTGTCTC
>CAXRAF010000042.1:0-10451 GCA_964228485.1 Alteromonadales bacterium
ACCATATTTAATAACCACTTTTGCCCGTCATCATCATGAAACAATGAGGGATCAAAACCACTGCTATTCAAATATATTGGATCCTGCCATTCGCCGTTTATCGAATCACAGCTTGTGAGGTAGTTATGTGTATCTTTGAAGTCACCATTGAATCGATTAACAATGGTGTAGATCAGATAATAGCGGCCATTAGAATAGCTAAGACATGGCGCCCAAACCCCGCAAGAGTCATTGACACCAGTTAAATCCAATAACGCTTTTCGATTTAGAGGACGTGAGCAGAGTTTCCAGTTTTTTAAATCCTTGGAGTGATGAATTTGCACACCGGGGTACCACTCAAATGTCGATGTAGCAATGTAGAAATCATCCTCGACTTTGATTATCGATGGGTCAGGATTAAAACCCGGTAAGATTGGATTTCTGATCATTTATCACACTGATTCACATGTCCGACTTACATTGCTAACTGGTTAAGTAATTCTTTGATACCCCTATCAAGTTGCTCATCGCGACCAAAATCAATGACACCTGGTTGATTCTTTATGATGATGTCTGGGTAGTCCTGATTATTCTCCAGCCACTCGCCAGCTTTATTCTTGGCACTGACCGGTACGATACCCCATCGAATACCCGAGGGTAGACGCTCCCAACCTGAGAAGCTGCATGTTCCCGGTACTGGCATACCGACAGACTTACCGACCTTTAAATCAACAAAACCACTGGCATAACAATGACCATCAGAATACATCGATTCATTAAAGAGTGACAACACGGGTTTTGTGTAGCGCGATGTTGGCTCACCACCAACAACCTTGTCGTGGGTGGCATAGGTCAGAAACGGTTCACCGGTGAAGAACATCACTAAATCGGCAACCAAATCACCACCACCATTGAAGCGTGTATCAATGATCATCCCTTCCTTGTCATAATACTTACCTAACATGTCGTTGAGTACTCGACGATAAGGTCCGTCACTCATACCGGGGATATGGACATAGCCCAGACGCCCGTTGCTCTTGTCCAGCACCTCTTGGGCATTAATATCGATGTATCGCTGGTACAGAAGCCGGGATTGATCACGAATGCTAATCGGCTTAATCGTAATTTGCTGCCGCTTTTTGTTCTCGCCATCACTGATATCCAACAATACAAACTTGTTCGCCTTGTGATTCAACAATTGGTGCCAATCCATGCTGTTATCAATCGCCACACCATCGATCTTTTCAATGATCATGTCCGCGTTTACTTTAATAGCGGCTTTATCCAGAGGCCCACCCTTGATCACCTCGGTAATTTTTATGCCCGCGCCCTGGTGTTGGTAGTCGTGAAACACACCCAGCACGGCGGTCGCGTCAGCATCAGGCGATGATGGCGTGTAACGAGCTCCCGAGTGAGAAACGTTTAGTTCGCCGAGCATTTCAGCGAGTAGCTCTGCCAACTCATAGTCATTTCCCACGTGGCTGACTTTATTTCGATATTCCGCTCTCATCATATCCCAGTCGAGACCGTGATAAGTTGGCTCATAAAAAACCTCAGCTGTTCGGTGCCAGACTTGATCAAACTCAGCCAAACGTCTCGCGCTCGTATCAACCGCAATACGCTCACTGACAGCCACTGCCTCGGCTTTACCTTTCTCTAGATCTAGTTTGCGGATCTTGCCACTACTGACAAGATAGAGCGTTTCCATTTTCGGATCCCACAGCAATGAACCACGATCGGTTTTTAAGGGAATTTTCTTTTTCGTTTCTTTGGTACGAAGGTTGGTTTCCCATAAGTCATACTTATCTTCAAACTGAGATAAGTAATACAAGGTTTCAGCATCTTTACTGAGCACTGCATCGGCTAGAGCAGAAGAGTGGATGGTTAATTTAGCGATACGATTGTCTAAATTCTCCCACTCAATCTTTACTGGACTAGTGCTCTTTTTACTTTCTTTCTTATCCTTCTTCTTGTTGTTTTTTTTCTTTTTATCATCCTTATCAGTTTTCGGCTTATTAGCCTCTTCGATCGCCTGTGTTAACTTATATTCATCCTCATTGAGGTTAAATTTATCCCAGGCTTTTTGGGTAAGGAACACCGAGTAAACATCGTATTGTGTTCGACCACTTGTGGCATAACTGCGTAAGCCATCACGATTGCTCATCCATGTAATTTGCTCACCATTACTCAGCCACTGCGGATTAACATCATAGAAGCCGTCTGCAATCAGGGGTTTCATAGGTTTTTTACCAGACGCATCAAGCAATGTAATATCAGAGTTATTCAATAACCTGCCATACTCAAAAACGATCCATTTGCTATCCGGACTCCAATTAAAATTCTGATCACCGTCTCGCATATGAATGGTGTCTTTTCGTCCAACCAATGTGGTGTCCTTTTGGGTTTTTAAATCCCGTACACGAAGCTCACGCCGATCGGCGATATACGCAAGCTTTTTGCCATCCGGAGACATTTTCGGCTGATAATAATCCACCTCACCTGTCACTAAAGGCACTTCTTTGAACAATGTCGCGGCATAGAAAAAAGGCTCTGCCTTGCGAACTTTACTGGTCTGATAAATACCCCACTGCCCTTGTCTTTGCGCTGCGTAAATCAGCGAGTCGCCTTGTGTTGAAAATGACACAAAGTTTTCTCGCTCCGGAGTATTGGTAATCTGCTTGGTGAACTTGCCTTCAGGCGAGGTCACGAAAACATCACCTCGGGAGATAAAGGCAACTTGTTTACCATCGGGAGAAATCGCTATGGATGAGATATCGCCGTCGACGGCCATCATTTTTTGGTTATCGCCTATGTCCTGTGCACGAATACTAATGGCTATTTTCTCGGCATCCCCTTCGTTATTGACACGATACAGGTCACCATGATGGGTAAATACCAGGGTGTTATTAGCCTGTGATAAGAAGCGCACGGGGTGGGTGTTAAATTGTGTTATTTGAGTTGACTCAGAAGGCGCGTACAGTGACATTTTATGGACATTAAACGAGCCATTTTGTTCACTCAGGTAGTAGATATGCTGGCCATCATCGGCATAAACAGGGTTTCTGTCCTCGCCATCAAACGACGTTAATTTTGTATGCTGACCGCTTCGACTATCATATTGCCAAATATCTCTGGCTATGGCTGATTTATGATGTTTACGCCAGGGGTCCTCGAAGCCTTTATTATCATGATAGATATACGTCTCATTGTCGGCGCTTATCTGTACATCTTCCGCAGGTACGGTAAGTACTTGGTCAACACGCCCACCTGAAGTCGGTACGGAATAGAGTTCGGCCTGTCTTGAGGTAGGGTATTGCCGATGTGAGGCGAGGTCCATGCGCAGACCTTTGAACAGGACGCTCTGATCATCCTGACTAAATGTATAGGGCTCCTCATCACCAGAATGGTAGGTCAGGCGTGTCGAAGGGCCACCTTCTGCGGCCATGACAAACACATCAAAATTGCCGTGTCGTGCCGAGGCGAAAGCTATTTTAGTACCATCCTTGCTCCAGACTGGCCTATATTCATGAGCCTGATCAACGGTTAATCTTTTAGCTTCTCCCCCATCTATAGATACCCGATAGATATCGCCTTTGTAGGTGAAGGCAACGTTCATTCCATCGGGTGAGATTGCAGGGTAGCGAACCCATTCCGGGGTAACTTCTGCAATGGTTGATAAAGTGAATAGAGAAATAAATGCAGCGGCGGTGAACTTTTTCATTGAGAATCTAACCTGTTATCTGTTTGAGATATGCGATCAAGGACAATCACAGTGAAAGATACGTTAACTTTTTATAACAAAGATGTCCAATACTGAAATTTCCCATAATACATAGCGAACTAGCCGTAATCAGCAGTATGGCCAGGGCCAGATAAGATCGGATGCTCTTTGGTATTTTCATGTATTAACTGCTATCTTGTTGAATTATTCAAAGAACTACTCAGTTCAAGGTAAATAAGCATGGATTCCTTAAAACAAAAAATTGCGCTATTTATTGATGCCGATAACGCCCCCGCAAGCAAATTTGAAATGGTACTGGATGAGGTTGCTAAGTATGGCGTAGTCACGATAAGAAAGGCATACGGTAACTGGAAGAAACGTACCTTAAAGGACTGGGAATCGCTGCTACATGAGTATGCTATTCAACCAGTCCAACAATATGATTTGTCCAAAGGCAAAAATGCTTCAGATATAGCCATGGTCATTGATGCGATGGATGTGATGTACACCAAAGACATCGATGTGATGTGTTTTGTTTCATCAGATTCTGATTTTACACCTATGGTAACCAGAGCGCTTGCTGAAGGAAAAGTGGTAATTGGATTTGGAGAGCGTAAAACACCCATGCCATTTGTGAATGCCTGCTCAAAGTTTTTGTTTCTTGAACAAGCCAAGACAGGCAAGACAGCGAATCAAACTTCGAATAAAAATATCAAATCGGATACGCGCTTAATTAATCTACTTCGTCAAGCAATCGCTGCTACTGAGGAGGAGGATGGTTGGGCAGGTTTGGGTCCAGTTGGCTCACACATCTCTAATAAAACATCCTTTGATACCCGTAATTATGGCTTCAAGAATTTGAGTAGTTTAATAAAAGCTATCGACTTATTTGAGCTTAAACGCGGACCCGGTAATTCTTATCAAGTTAGAGACAAAAGAAAAAATAAATCTAACCAATAAACTCCTCGCCCTCTTCGTGAGCTTTTGCTTTCGCAACTTGAATACCCTCAGGTGATAAGCTATGAGATAAATCAATGCCATAGTGATCAGAGAAAAACTTCTCTATTGGTATCCATTCACCATCAGCACTCTTAAGTTGCTTGGTATATGAACATATGGCCTGAACATGGGCATGGGTTTTGGAGACCATTTTTATGAACGCGATGTAATACAGTAAAAATGTTAAACCCCACAAGGAAAATATGTAGTAAAGCGTTGCATAATCTTCTCTGGTAATCGACGTCATTTCCAGTATCACGATTAAACTAAAAGGAATGAATACCAAGCCGATAATCGACATAATGATGAATTTTCGAGTCCAAGGGACACGACTGTATAGCTTTTTAGTTAATGTCGACTTATCTGATAGTGCTACGACTAACGAATATAAACTAAATCCCAACGCCGTAGGCAAACTCAGGCCGATTCTGTTGTCCTCTGCCAACATTCCCGTTAGAAAATAGGCACTGAAAAGATAGCCACATATCGCTAAATAGGACCATAATATTCCAACAAACAAAAACGTATCGCACAATAAAGTCACATCATTCTTTACTTTTGAATACAGTTCGTATGATGTGAACAATATGAATATGATTAGCGTCGGCACTGAAGAAATAACGTAACCGAATAGCTGTGACATATTACTTACATGCATCAATAGCTGTAACGCCGATAGTAAATAAATCAGTGTGCACAGTATAAACATGACAGGCATATGTTTTTTCTGAACAAGATAATTATTATCCGTTAAGAAAAATCTAACAAAAAATAACAGAAGAAAATTTATCGAAGTAAAGAGACTGAGTACAGGAGTATCCTCTTGGAGGACAAAAATATTTTGATTACTCCATATCCAAGAGATAATTGATGCTGCGAAGAATACAGTTACCACTACTCCGAGAGTATTCTTTACCAGTTTGAGTTTGCTTTCCATGATATGTTTTTAGAGGGATAACTAAGTAATGCGCTACTTATACTATTCGTCTATTCCTTTGTAACGACCCTAATATAAGCGTAGTACAGAAGCGCTGTAAAACCAGTATTTGTAATATATTTCATCGTGACTAGACTTAGTTTATACAACAACAAAAACTAAGTTGAGGTTTATGATGAGTTTAACGCCAACTCAGAAACAACTGGTACAGGATACTTTCCAGAAAGTAGTACCCATCGCCGCCACCGCTGCCGACATTTTCTACACCAAACTATTTGAGTATGACCCCTCATTAAAGCCCCTTTTTAAGGGCGATATGACTACTCAAGGGGATATGTTAATGACTACGCTAGGCGTCGCAGTTAAAGGGCTTGATAATCTAGATACCTTGGTACCTGTGTTGGAGGGTATTGCAACAAAACACCTTGAGTATGGTGTTAAGATTGATGACTATACTCCGGTTGGTAACGCCCTTTTGTATGCATTATCAGTTGGTCTGGAAGATGACTTCACGCCCGAAGTAAAACAGGCCTGGGTAACGGTCTACAAGATTGTTGCTGATGTTATGCGCTCAGCGGCCTACCCTGACTATGACTCTGGCAGTTACCAGAATAAAAAGCAGTACAACCACTAGCCTATTAACATTTCCAGTTAAATTAGACACTCAAGCCCAGCAATCCTGGGCTTGAGGTTTTTAAGCCTTTACCAAATTGAGACACGCTC
Source organism: Alteromonadales bacterium (assembly GCA_964228485.1). Taxonomy (GTDB): domain Bacteria; phylum Pseudomonadota; class Gammaproteobacteria; order Enterobacterales; genus CAXRAF01. Next base: position 6,360 of record CAXRAF010000042.1, read on the forward strand.
TTCTGGTGGCAAGTAAAGTTCATGCTCTTCAGAAATACCAAAGGCGTCATACCAAGCATCCATGTTTCGAACAACACCATTGATACGATATTGCGGCGGACTGTGCGGTCCCGTTGTGAGTTGCTGACGCATTGCATCCTCACGCATTTTACCACGCCATACCTGAGCCCATGCTAAAAAGAACCGTTGCGTACCGGTAAATCCATCGATGACCGGCGGTTCGCCATTTTCCTTCACATATAACTGGTAAGCAGCGTAGGCCATTTCCAAGCCACCCAAGTCGCCGATATTCTCACCGAGTGCCAATCGTCCATTAACATTCATGCCCTCGATCGGTGAGTATTGATCATACTGAGCTACTAGTTTGTCTGAGCGTAATTTAAAGTTCTCATCAGAGGCGGCTGACCACCAGTCACGAATCTTGCCGTTTTGGTCAAAACGACGACCCTGATCATCAAAACCATGACCAATTTCATGACCAATTACGCCACCAATTGCACCATAGTTAATGGCTGGGTCGGCATGCAGATCAAAGAACGGCGGTTGTAAGATACCCGCTGGGAAGGTGATTTGGTTCATCAGCGGATTATATGAGGCATTCACAGTTTGCGGCGGATATGGCCATCGCTCACGATCAACCGGACCCTTTAATTCTTCCAGTTGACGTAACCAGCCAAACTCACGCATGCGAATTGTATTACCGACCATGTCACCTTCAACAATCTCGAGAGAATCATAATTAGTCCATTTATTAGTGAATCCTACCTTCGGTTCAAAGGTCGACAATTTGCCGAGCGCTTCCTGCTTGGTCTCATCATCCATCCAGGCGTTATCTTTAATACGCTGTTCAAATGCCACAGTCAGGTTTTTAACCAGCTTGTCCATCTCATTTTTTGCTGCCATGCCAAAGTGCTTATCGACATAGATTTTCCCAACAGCTTCACCAAGATTAGCATTGACCAGGTCAGAACCTCTTCGAGAACGCTCTCGCTGCTCAGCAATACCACGCAGTGTGTTACTGAAGAAATTGAAACGGGCATCATCGAAATCGCTTGATAGGTAGCTGGCATTATCAGAGATCATGTGAAACGTCATGTAGTCTTTCCAGACCTCTACATCAGTTTCCTTAAAGATTTTTGCTGCCGCTTGCAGAGCACTTGGTTGGGCAACAATGATGCTTTGCATGTCCTGTAAGCCCAAATTAGCAAGCACCTTTTTCCAGTCTAGCTCAGGCGCCATCTCTGCCAATTTGTCCGGCGACATGGGGTTATAAATTTTCTTGATATCGCGGCTTTCTGCTCTGGTCCAGTGCGACTGAGCAAGCTGCGTTTCCAGCGCAATGATTGCTGCTGCCTTTGCCTCGCCACCCTCAATACCAGCCAATGTGAATATTTGCTCGATATAGTCTGCGTAAGCCTCACGGTAATTAGCAAATCGCGCTTCTTCGTTAAGGTAGTAGTCGCGATCCGGTAAACCCAAGCCCGCCTGTGAGGCGAAAATGGTGTAGCGTGTGGTATCGGCAGGATCTGGAAGAATACCTAAACCAAACGGTGAGCTTGTGTGCAGACTGGCCATTTGATCAAGCACTCCGGCATGATCCTCAATTGCTGCAATAGGATCCAGCAATGGCTGCAGTGGCGCAATACCCTTGGCATTGATCTGCTCGACGTTCATCCATGTTGAGTAATACGAACCCACCTTATGCTCTAAAGTGCCAGGCGCTGCCTCGGTTCGCTCAAGATCATCAATGATCACATTGACCTGCTCAGTAGAGCGTTCTCTAAGCTTATCAAAAATACCCCAACGTGCTCTGTCAGAGGGTATTTCTTTGGTATCAAGCCATTGGCCATTAGCATACTTGTTAAAATCATTACCGGGGTGTACCTCGGTGTTCATGCCGGTTAAATCAAATCCCCATGAACCTATTTCAGGTGCGGCTTGAGGTGTTGTGTCTGCCACCTCAGTTTGTGCAGTGGATTCAGTTTCGGCGGTATTTGTTTCTTCTGGAGCCTGGCTACAACCCGCCATTGCAATGGCAGTAGATATAGCTAGGGCTAAATAATGTTTTCTACTCATAGTGGACTTTCTTCTTGTTGCAGAGTGAATGTGGAGGAAAAGAATAAACTAAATATTTACTGTTTTGAAGGGTCTGACTGGGCGCGAAACGCCTAGATATATGGATTATTTGTAACACTTCATAACGTAACTAACGCATTTGCTGTTGCCATTCTGCTTTATGTCGTTCAATGAATTGCTTAAGTTGCTCCAGAGCCGCTGCCATTTTCCGCTCGCCATAACCAAGTCGGAAGAAATCAACCGCCTCAGTGACTTGCTCACTAAAGACATAAGCCGGTTTGATAGATATGCCTGCCTTGGCCAGCTCTAATCCTAATCTGTCGGTATCCCAAGGCCCTTTAAATTTGACAAAGCCAACCGCTCCAGCGTTGGGTCTAACCCATTCGAAATAGGCATGGTAGTCGTCGAAAAATTGATCGAGCAACGCCATATTGGTTTTAATGATGGCGATGTTTTTTTGCAAAATAGCATCGCTGTTACGCAATGTCATGATGGCCAGTAATTCACTGGCCCGACTCGGGCAAGAAGTACCAAAATATTGAATGTCGGATAGTGTATCAAGCAATTGCATATCCTGTGTTGCAATCCAACCAATGGTCACACCGCAAGCGCCCCATGGTTTTGATAAGGTGACAATACTTGTACCCCGATGGTAGATATCCGCCATGGCTGGAATTTGCACATCTTCGGTATGCTCAATAAGACGATACACTTCATCAGAGAGCACATAAATATCATTATCTTGTGCGAGTTGGACCAGTCTGGACTGCTCCTCTGCAGTCATCAATGTTCCAGTGGGATTAGCCGGCTGATTCACCACAATGTACTTTGTATTGGGTTGAATGGCGGCCTCCACCTCATCCAAATCAATGCGCCAGTCATTGTCATAACGCAAGCTGATTTTGGTGACCTGACTCCCAGCAAAGTACGGCGCCTCCTGCACAGACTGATAGCCAGGAGTAAATACAATGCTATGAGTCTCCTCATCCAATAAGGCAAAGGCCATGGTGGAGATCGCTGCTTGTGCACCAGAGAATACCAGTATGTTTTCAGGACCAATATCGGGGCCATACAGTGCGGCGATGGCGTCACGTAAATCTGCACTACCACCATTAGCGGTATATTCCAACGAGTGATTAAGATACTCATCAACAATAGCCTGATCACCATTGGCCTTAGACAGCTCAATCAACTCAGCACTGGTTAACGGTTCAGCATAGGAATTTGAGAAGCTATACGGTAATCCACCGGTGACTTTCTTGTGTCGTTTAGACCAGGGTAATTTGAAGCGCATTATCACCTCTAAATATCGATAAAGTTCTGTTGTTCGAGACGCTCAAGAAGATCCTTGCCTGGCTTGGCTGTCACAAGCAAATATTCATTATCTGGTTGAAGGCTGGAGTTATATGCCGACATGCTCACTGAAACCACGACGCGCATTGCCATTAGATGAAACAGGATTTCTCGCTCCTCATCCAATATTTTGAATTCTCTGTCATAGGCCTCAATGATCGCATTTGCCGCCATCGCGATATTGCTCTCCCCCATTAAGCAGTAGGCCAACATAATTGCCAGCTCGTTTATCTGCGACCCAAGTTGTAGTTCTCCAAAGTCGATCAGACCACATATTCTATTTGGCTGTTCAGGGGATACCAGAAAATTTTGCTCATTAGCATCGCCATGGATAATCGCTTTACGCAGATGAGGGATCTTAGGTAACACCTTCTCCTCATACACCGCAAATATTCGCGCCATGCGATCGCGCACCTCTTCATCCTGAACACACTTAATATATGGCTTACAACTCATCACATTATCGAGTTTCCAGAGCGGATCAGAGCCCTCATGATGTTGGGGGTGAAATGATGTTAGCGCATGCGACATTTGCCCAAGAAAACGTCCCGTATCAGCGTATAGTGCCTCACTCTTTGGCACATCAGTGAATATATCGGCCTCCAGATAGGTCTGCATTCGCACGATAAAGCCATCAACTTCAAATAACTCACTACCATCCAA
>CAXRAF010000043.1:0-9777 GCA_964228485.1 Alteromonadales bacterium
CTGGGTTTATGATTACCAGGATCCTGCGACGACCAATATATTTAGTACAGGCACTATCCTGTTCCAATACGATTACGATGGTGACCTGGGTAACTACATTCCAGCTAACCCATCAGGCCAGCCAGGAAACCTAGTTGCACCTCCGGGTTGGTACGAAGTTGCTTATGACCGTGCGTCAGATGCAGTAACTAACCAGGATCACCCTTTCCAGGACTTACAAACATTACGTCCCGAAGTAACAAAAACAACTGTATTTGTTTCCGGTGATTACGACCTGGACAGCCAGACTAAAGCCTACGGTGAATTATTAATGAACCGCCGTGAAACTATTGTTAATGGTTACCGTCAGTACTACACCTTTGGTACCTTTGGTAATTCTTGGGACTTCTGGGATGGCTCAGCAGGTGGTAATGCCTTAGATTATGGTTGGGGTGGTGACGTATTCTTCAGTCCGACACCAATTACTGATCATGCTGGTGGCACTATCACTGTAGACTACACTCGTGCAGTTGCTGGTGTTACAGGTGATATCGGTGACACCAGTTGGTACTACGATATTCACATGCAATCTTCACGCTCTGACGGTGACTACCTGACTAAAATTATCTATGCAGACGTAATCTATGATCAGGAGTTCCTGACTGATTCATGTGTAGGTATTACGCATCAATATTCAAACCAACCTTGTATGGATATCAACTGGTTTGACGAGGAAATGATGCGTGGCAATGTGAGTCAGGAAGTCCGTGACTACCTATTCGGAACGGATTTGGGTAACACAGTCTACAAACAAAATGGCATCGAAGGTGTCTTCGCTGGTGAAGCGTTTGAATTACCTGCTGGTGTAGTTGATATGGCAGTTGGTTTCCATTACCGTACTGACGAAATCAATGACACACCGGGTTTCCATACACGTAATGGTAACTCTTGGGGTTCAACTTCGGCTGGCATCACTGCAGGTAAGAGTACTACCTATGCAGGGTTCTTTGAAGCAATCGTCCCAGTTATCGAAGATGTTGAATTAAAAGTATCTGCGCGTTATACCGATGTTAAAGATATCGGCGATGACACGACCTATAAAGTAGGTCTGACCTGGAATATAGCTGATGATCTGAAATTCCGTGCATCACGTGGTACGTCATTCCGTACTCCGGCATTGTTCGAGTTGTATCTTGCTGACCAAACAAGTTTCACTGGACAGAGAAATCTTGACCCATGTGTAAACTGGGCAGAAGAACTAGCTGCTGGTAGAACGAGCCAGAAAATCGCAGACAACTGTGCAGCAGATGGCATTGCTGGTGATTACATTGGTGGTTCTATCGATGCTACAGTTGTAACCGGTGGTGGCCTGGGTGTTCTAAGACCAGAAACTTCTGTTGCAAAAACAGCTGGTATCGTATGGACGCCTGATTTTGGTAATGACCGTCTATCTATGTCGCTAGACTACTTCGATTTCGTTATCAACGACGAGGTTTCTACTTTATCAGCAGGAAGTATCGTTTATGGTTGCTATAATTCGGACTTCTTCCCGAATGAACCACTTTGTAACCAGTTTGATCGTAACGCAATTGACCAACGCATTGAGACTGTCTCAGCCAGCTTCCTGAACATTAACACTCAGGAAAATGCGGGTTACGACTTAGCGATTAACTACGATATGGAACTTGATTTTGGTACCTTACGTCTGGAATCACGTCACACTTATCAGGTTAAGGATGAAGTGGGTTTATTTGAGGGTACGATCGAAGACCGTAACGGTAATCTGGGTGATCCTAAGTTAACCGCTACGTTCAGTGCACAACTGTCAGTTGATGAGTGGGTATACAACTGGAACGTCAACTACATTGGTAGCGCATCTAACGTACGTGAAGATAATGGTTCTACTATCGTATATCGTGGTACTGAATATGATGTTATCAACTATGCTGGTGAGCAGTTCTATCATACCCTCTCTGTAACACAGCAGTATGACGACAGTATCATGTGGTCAGCTGGTGTTGCTAACGTGCTCGACACAGCACCTCCAAGCTTAAGTTACCAGCCTAACTGGTTAACTCAAAGTGCCGGTGCACACGGTGGCGGTAACGCTGCCTTCTACAGCCAGTATGATTTCATTGGTCGTAGAGTATTTGCTAACATTGTTTACAACTTCTAATACAGTATTAGCAGATGACATAAAAAGGCCGACTAGTTCGGCCTTTTTTATTGCCAAGGTATTTTCTCACCTCTTGCGCTGGCCCTTTAGATATTCATGAAAAAAATTTCGTAACATTGTTAAGCCATTAACAGTCGATGTGAGATATGTATCTGAATCTGGTTGGTCTATAATAGCCACCTTTAAAAATACAGCGTCGAGTATTCCATGCCAAGAATTGTAGTTAACAGAGATAATTTAAATGATCGGAATCTAGAGTTTGAACAGGTCCCTCTTTCAAGCCCGCTATTTTTAAATTCTGTGCCGAAATGCGGTACCCATCTTATTCGTAACATTTTTCGGATGTTTGTTCCGGTAGAACAGCAATACCATGATATGTTTATCCAACTTCCCATGCTGCAGGATCATCTGGCTGCTTTTGATACCAAAACTCCTAAACTGAGTTGGGGACACCTGTTATTTTCCGATGATTCCGCCATGGCAACCCATGGAGTTAATCAAGTTTTGATCGTACGAGATCCTTACAGCTGGGTTCTTGCCCGTGCGCGATTTATGTTATCTAAAAACTTCGATGGTTCTATGGAAAAACTCCGTTCAGGGAAAATCACCATTGAGCAGGTGCTCAGTTTGATGATCTTTGGCATCTATCAGGTTGCTCCTACTATGGAAGAATTTTATACAAATAATGCAATAGCCTGGTTAGGCACAGGTATCAAACTGGTTCACTTTGAGGACCTGGTTAAACACGTTAAAAATATTGATACTCCTGAAGCGGAAACCTATTTTGCTGACCTGTTGAGTGACTGCGGTTTTGATGAATTACCTTCAGACTGGAAAGAACGCGTCATCATTGGCTCTGATCGTAAACAGAGTGGCACAGCACGAGAGAATCTGGCAGATCTTCGGTTAGAAGTTCCCAATGAACTGCCCGAAATAAACAAACAAATGGTCGACTATGCCGCCCCGGGACTGCGCAAGTTATTAGGCTATGAGTAATAGCGATTGGGGATGTCGTCAATGAAGCCGAGAAAAGTATTAATTGTTGGTGGAGGGTCGTCTGGCTGGATGACCGCCGCCTACCTGAATGCCGCCTTGAATCGCCCCGGCAGACAGGTTGCTGAGATCTCTCTGGTTGAATCACCCGACGTGCCGATTATCGGCGTGGGTGAAGCAACCATCCCAAGTATCAATCACATACTTAGTGTTATTGGTGTTGACCTCATTGAATTCATGAAAGCCACAGATGCTACCTTCAAGCAGTCGATTAAATTCAGTGACTGGTTGCATAATCAGGGCGAGTCATACCACCATTCATTTCAGCGCTTCAGAGAGGCACCGATTGATCATACCGGAGCAGATTGGTTCAATAGCGATCGCAGCATTCCGTTTATGGAAACGGTATCGATACAGCCGAAAATATGCGAAATGAATTTATCCCCGATGATGATGGGGCCCTGGGATTTTGGCGCGCCACTGAAGTACGCATTTCATATGGATGCGACAAAGTTCGCGCATTTCCTACAGCAGCATAGTACCGCTAGGGGTGTATCGCACTACCTCGATCACGTCGATGAAGTATTGGTGAAAGACAACGGCAATATTCAAGCGGTTAAGTGTCAATCAGGACAGGTTCTGGAGGCGGATTTATTTATTGATTGTACTGGCTTTGCAGCTCTTTTGATTGAAAAAGCTATGGGCGTTAAATTCGTTGATGTATCACAGTGGCTACTCTGTGATCAGGCATTAACGATGAAAATTCCTTATGAGCATTACTACCCCGGTACAGTGAAGCCATACACAACTGCAACCGCCCTATCGAGTGGTTGGATATGGGATATCGGATTACAAAACAGACGCGCCGTGGGATATGTTCACGCCAGTGACTTTATTTCTCGTGATGAGGCTGAAGCAGAATTACGCACCTACGAGGGTGACCATAGCCATGACCTAGATACACGTCTGGTAAAATTCAAGGTAGGGTATCGTGAACGAGCATGGGTCGGGAATTGTGTCGCGATTGGATTATCGGCAGGATTTATTGAGCCGCTAGAATCGACCGGATTGTATCTGAGTGATCTGGCCGCGGTTATGCTCAGAGAATATTTTCCCATGAGCGATGACATGGAGCAGCTGGCATATCGCTACAATCGCATCATCTATAACCGCTTCCATGAGATTCTTGATTTTATCAATCTTCATTACTGCCTTACCAAGCGACAAGACAGTGAATTCTGGCGAGAGGTACAGAAATCAGAGCGCATCACTGAGCGGCTGAAGGCAAAACTAGAATTTTGGCAGCACAAAGCACCCACTGATACTGATTTTGAAGATCAACACTTTCCTGCGACACCGAATTCAGGTGCACAGAGACCGGAAGGCTTCAGTGATATTCGGCAACCAGTCGATACCGGAAATATATTCCCCGCTACCAGTTACGAGGCAATTATGTTCGGTATGGATTTCATGGGTGATGAGATGGCGCAACGTCATGGGAACTCTCGTCATCACACGCAGGTGCATCCTAATGTCGCGCGTCGATTGCACGCAGCGCCATCAAAGTTACCACCGCATGATGTGTGGTTAAAACAAATACTAAATATGCAGCACTATAACTAAAACAGTGAGTGATATAGATGAATTTTGCAGGTGAATACCTACACATTGGAGATATGGAAGTATCTCAACTATCAGCACAGGTGGAAAGTCTTGAGAACCATATGTGGCAAACGCAATTCTCACATACATTGCATGACGCATCTATGGCAGGAATTCATTGCATACCGCTCGTCTGGGATGAGCAACTCCGTCACAATATGCCAACTAAGCTTGCAGCATTGCAACAATTTGCTGAATCAATTAGGCCTGCACTCGTTAAAATCGCAGACTACTATGAGACCTCACCCAAGTGGTCTGAGTATTTTAAAGATAAACAGCGCGGCTATTTTATTAGAGCCAGCATTGAAAAAGTTTGCTCACAAGTGACTATTCCATCTCATAGGGATGATGAATTCTCTATGCAACACGCACATCGAATTTATATTCCTTTGCGCACGAATGATGATGTGTTTTTTGATATTGGCGAGATGACTCTTAACCTGCTGGAAGGCGAGATAGTTGAAATCAATAATCAACTGTCACACAGGATCAGAAATGATGGTGATCAAGATGCTGTGCATTTAATTCTGGATTGGGTAGTTCCTGGAGAGTAGTACCCAGAGAGTAGTACCCAGAGAGTAACACCCGGAGACTTACACCAGTAGAGTAGTGTCTAATGATACGCTTCGACCAGCGGCTTATCATTAATACAAAATTGCTGAAGACTGTCTTTAACTTCCGGTATCTGACATTGTTTGACGAAATCGTAGAATTGTTGGTCAGGCGTGTCTGAATAGATTGGATGCATATCCCAGATAGGAAAAACTCGCTTGTTCTCATAACCAGTCATGAGTATGTGTACATCGTGATGGCGCCTGTCATGTTGTAATTTTGCATACAGGGCATCGACGGCCTCTTCTGTCCCCTCGATAAACTGATAGAAATACTTGTTCTTAACCAGAAGTATCCCAGTGATATCATTCTTAGCATTATTGATGACAGCTTTAGATATGATATCTGAAACCATATCAATGCTTAACCCATCAGTTTTTCGGCTAACATAAACCAGGAATTTATATTTATTAATTGAAAACATGCCCATCCGATACCCTCATTACTACTCAATTATGAGTGTCCAAAATTTTTGAAGTAACGTTTAAACTCCGATAATTTTGCTTTCTATCTGTTAAAACTAGCTGATAATGACGAAATTGTCCATTATTTCGCTGGCACACAAACATCAAATACGCTACTCAGTCAGCGTTATAAATTTATTTAAATTATCAACTTATGTGTCATTAATGCCCGTTAGTTACTCAATTATTTATGAGCAATGATTCAATATGCTTGGAGCAAAAAGTGGAAACTATCGGCGCTTAATCTAGTTTGGTTACACAGACGTAATCGCTTATCATAAAGAAAAATTATTGAGGATAATCTTGTGCAATATTTAAAAAGATTTGTGGGTTTGTGGCTTGTATTGAGCTTTGCAGTTATCTCAGCAAGCGAAAAGTCAGTGTATTTTATAGCACCAATTGACGGTGCCAAATTAACATCACCTATCACAATTAAATTTGGCCTCAAAGGCATGGGCGTGGCACCCGCGGGCGTGGATAGACCCAACACCGGACATCATCATTTGCTCATCAACCTAACAGAGTTACCTGACATGACCTCATCTCTACCTGCAACCGACAATATCAAACATTTTGGCGGTGGTCAGACTGAAACAACGCTTGAATTACCCAAAGGTACTCACACGCTTCAACTGTTATTGGGAGACTATGCCCACGTGCCCCATAAGGTGCCTGTAATGTCGGAAAAAATCACGATTACCATTGAGTAATTCCTCACCTCAGACTTACGTAGATATTGGAATATTGATCTAACAAACTTTTCTGGACGTACATTTTTTGAACAGTCTCGTGATTATGCGTTAATCGTTCAATCAACTTAGGGGAGCAGATTTATGATCAAGAACGCCTTGTATAGATGTTATGAATCCTATAAAAACATTATGGATCACAACAGCAATCCTCTCAGGAACATTCCGGATCCGATGGCACGATTTTGGATTATGACCGTACTTGCATGGCTATGGTCAATCGCATTTGGCCTATCAATAGGCAGTGTTATTGTGACCGGGCTTAGTATGATCGCACACCTAGCTGTCTTACTCATGGTGTTTATTACTGTTTGTGTCTTTTATGATGCCGAGAAGAATAATTATTCTTGGCTCGTCAGGTTAAAAGCTGAGCGTAACGGAGAGTCAATGCGCCTCGAACTTTAGCGCACCTCTCTCTCCCAGGGACGGGAGCATATTTTTTGTCAGTAACGTTTAACGCGGCTAAACTCGCGAACAGGTCTATAGGCAGCTAACTCATTTAACGCCTCGCCCATCAACAACTCCTTGGTGACAAATTTACCCACGAGTGCCGCCAAACTTACTCCGCTGTGCATGATTGCTATGTAAATATCTGGTCGCTCAGGGTTGAATCCCAACACCGGGTGACCATCCAGTGGCAAAGGACGCCAGCCGATGTATACATCTTCTACTTCAGCTTGAGCCAAGGCCGGATAGTACTCTGTCGCAGTCTGTAGAATACGATTGCCATGCGCAGTTGCCAGAGCCCTGGTTGGGAAGTCATTCGGTCGAGCTTGTAGCCGCGTTTCATGTGCTTCACCCTCAGGAGGTCCATCCTGCTCACCTAACACCACTCTGCCGTCACTGCGCTGATGTAAATGCACTCCCGGCGCGGCAATAATTCTGTTAACAATGGGTTTAAGTGGTTTAGTTATGACTATGATGCCCGGTGTGCTTCTTTGGGGAATGAAAACATCGCTAAATATTTTACTGGCATCTGGTGCAGCCCCAGTCGCCAGCACAATCTTATCTGAGGCAATTCGACCCATACTAGTCTCTACAGCGACTAGTTGTTGTTTTTTAAATACTGGCTGCAATGCTTTACAGGGCGAGATGACTTTAGCACCACGCGCTTGAGCATATTGCAGCATCGTACGTGTAGCTTGGATCGGGTCCAGTGCACCATCATTGGGTGAGTAAGCGGTGAGTGTCGGATTATTTACGACAAGATGCGGCTCTAATTGCTTAACCTCATCAGACGTTATCATTCTGGCGGGTTCACCCCATAATTGCTGCTCTTTAATTTGATCAATCAACTTTGTATTACGCGCTTGATTACCAAACCACTCCAGCGAGCCCTGCCATGTAATAGGTATGGCTAACTCATTCTGAACTTCTTTCCATACCTGAAGCCCTACTTGATTTAAATAATGATAGCTTTGCGGTTGCTTGGCCCAAGTAGCATTCAACCAGGCAAAAGTGCCCCGACTTGCATGTGTCGCAGGACCCGATTGATCAAGGATCGTGACTTTTGCCCCTGCACGACTGAGATAATAAGCACAAGCAGCACCAATAATTCCCGCGCCAATGATCGTCACCTTTGGTTGATTCCTTGCGAATCTCATCGGAGAGAAGGCTGTCGCTGACAACGCGGCCATGATTTTTAGTGCTGTGCGTCTATCCATACTGCTTGCTAGTTATTAGTTGCTAATTATTAGTCGAGAGTATCATGTACTAAGCATGCTCAATTGTGTCAATGAAAGCAAATGTTCTCTGAGAATCAAAAAAGCCGATTGAGGTTATCAACCGGCTTTTATCCTAAGACATCGCTACGCCATTGTCTGGCGCTAAGACATATCAGAAGGTTGCGTTGTAACGAAAGCCAAATTCACTGGCATCGTTGTTAAGTATGACCAGAATGTAATCACCGGTATTCAAACGCGCATCCTCATAACGCTCGTCAGTGATATTACGACCATAAAATGACACGCTCCAGTCGGCATTCGGTGGCTCATAAGTCATATTAAAGTTCACTGTAGTTCTGTCACTAATTTGTGTCAGCCGCAGTGGATCTGAGCTAGGCTCACCATACATACCATCCCGATATGATAGATCAACCCGTGTCGTCAGTAATGCACCACCATCTAACTCAGCCGTGTAAGATGGGCTAATGGCTGCGGTCACTTCTGGTGTTAATGGTGCGACCGGTTTAACACCATTTTGCTCATCAACATCAACATCTATCAGACCGACACTGGCATGCAAGCGGAAGCTTTCTGTTGGTGAATAGGTGCTTTCCAGTTCAACACCACGGGATGTCTGCTCAACGATGAGGTTGTTAGTATCAAAACCTGAGTCGGTCACGACACTGACCTGATATGGCAAGTCATCATACATAGTATTAAACAATGCCACGCTCATGACTAACTCATCCGACAATCGTCCTTTGAAACCTGTCTCATAGTTAATCGCGCCAATGTTGTCACCCGCCTTGAAACCATTATTGGCTCGTACAGCCGCAGCGGCATCAGGGTTGCCAAAGCCACCCTCACCAAAGAACTGACCGATCAAAAAGTAAGGTCTGGCCGGGTACTGCCCAGACTGATAACCGGTCTGAATGGTTGCATACCAGTTTAGCCCACTCTCAAAAGTGTAGTTACTGGCAACTTCCCAGGATAACTCGTCCCAATCTCGACTATCGTAAATGGTACCGATTGGGTCGAACACGTTAGTTGAGGCATCTTTCTCGTCTTCGGTGTAGCGCAAGCCACCGGTTATACGGAGGTCCTCAGACACGTCATATCCGACATTGATGTACATCGCAAAGCTGGTGGTTTCCTGATCCAAATCGAGTCGTGTTGGACCACCATCGAAACTAGCTTCTGATGGATCCTGACGGTTTTTACCTTCCTCATTAAACCAATAAATACCGGAGACAAAATCGACCTGATCGTACTGAGCTGTCAGTTGTAACTCGATTGAGGTTTGGTCAGCTGAGCCTCGCTCTGGATAGTGATCAAGTCTGACCACGGTACCATCATCATCCAAACCTGCCTTATATTTAGACGAGCGATTGCTGGCGATGAATTTCAGACCATAGGTATCGCTGATATCATAATCTGCAGTTATTGAGATGCCACGGGCCTTATTCCAGACTCCTGCT
>CAXRAF010000044.1:0-25031 GCA_964228485.1 Alteromonadales bacterium
GCCATCGGCTTCACAACAGGCTATTTTCAAACCAGATTTTAATCCCGTCTCAATGAGCAGGAAGCGGCCGTTAATGGCGATTGGCTCACTGATGATATCCGGCAAACGGGCAACAGCACTCTGAATAAGGTGCTCATCTGCATTGACCTTGTATTGATGTAATAGGGCGCGCCGCGCGATCGGCTCGATGTCATGCCAAGCAACCTCAAGGTCGGATAGCCCGGTGATGTCGAGTGCCGCCAAATGCTCGGCACAATCTTGCATAAAGGTCGCGCTATCAAGTGATAACTCGAGTGAGATGTAACCCTCAAGCTTGGCTTTTATCAGTGTCAGCAGTTGCTCATGACTATAGTCAGGGATACGCAGAGCCTTGGATAAGCCAAAGTATGGCGGCAGATTGGCTCGCTTGTGCCAAGTTAATGTGGCGTGCTGAGCCAGATAATCCACGATTGTCTCGGGTATCTTTGAGAATTTCATATTAGTCATGGTCAGTTTTAGGCGACATTTTGCTGTCTGTTTACAATATAAATCGACTCAACAGTGCAATTGTCATACACTATGCGTCGTTATTATTTTACTTCATATCATCCGTAAAGGAACATATACATGACGCAAGAAACGCCAAAAATACTAGTAGTTGATGATGACCTAAGACTGCGCAGTTTATTGGAGCGGTTTTTGAAGGAACAAGGTTATCAGGTCCGTACTGTTGCTGACGGCCAGCAAATGGATCGTTATTTAGAGCGAGAAAACTATCATCTAATCGTGCTCGATCTAATGCTGCCTGGTGAAGACGGTTTCACCATCTGTAAGCGACTTCGTGCCGGAGATAATGATATACCCATTATCATGCTAACAGCCAAGGGTGATGAGGTGGATAAGGTGCTTGGTCTGGAACTCGGCGCTGATGATTATCTGAGCAAGCCGTTCAGTCCGCGCGAACTGGCGGCTCGAATTAAAGCCGTTATGCGTCGACGGGTTACCGAAGTGCCCGGTGCACCATCGGCAGAAGAGAGTATGGTTACGTTTGGACGCTTTAGGCTGAACCTTGCTACTCGAGAAATGTACGATGGCGATACCGCACTCACACTCACCAGTGGTGAATTTGCGGTACTGAAATCATTAGTGACACATCCAAGGCAGCCGTTATCACGCGATAAGCTTATGAATCTGGCCCGCGGACGGGACTACTCGGCACTTGAGCGTAGTATTGATGTTCAGGTGTCACGCTTACGCCGTATGCTGGAAGAAGATCCAGCGAAACCACGTTACATACAAACCGTTTGGGGAGTAGGCTACGTTTTTGTACCTGATGGCGAAGGTTAGTGCGATTTCCAACCCTAACAAAATTCCGGCTGATCCGAACGGCTGGAATTCTGCAACGATTATTTCGATTTAAATCCGGGTTCTCTATAGTACCCAAGAAAACCTTTGGTCGTGTAGCGCTTATGCTGGCGATCATACTGATCATCAATCAGGCGGTATCCTATTACTGGGTTTCGACCTATGTGATTAAACCGCAAATCGATCAGACCATGTATCTGCTTGCTTCAGAAGTGCGCATGATTGAGCAGCAACTCAGTAAGAATAACTCGCCTGAAACAGTATTCGAGATTGATTCCGATTTGCGTGATGTTGGGATCCGGTTGGTCAATGCTGCAGTTAACGAGCCAGCACAGCTGCAATCCGCGCAGTATTATCACAGTCTAACCGGGGCGCTGATCGGTGCATTGAATCGTAAAACAGAAGTGCGCTTAGAGGAGTCTGATGCGCTCTATGCCTGGATCCGCATTCCTTCGACTGAGACACTCTGGTTACGAGTACCGCTCGCCGAGTTACAAGAAATCTATCCGCCACCGCAACTGATATTTGTTGCGGCGATTACGTTTCTATCATTGGCCGGCGGTTGGTGGGTCGCACAGTCGATAATCCGACCATTGAAACGCCTGGAGTTTGCAACACGTGAGGTTGGACGTGGTGATCGGCCGGGCGACTTAAAGGTTGTCGGTACCAGAGAAATGCGTGCTGTGACCAAGGCCTTCAATCAGATGGCCCGAGATGTTGAGCAATTGGAGGAAGACCGAACGCTATTACTTGCCGGTATCTCACATGATCTGCGAACACCGATCACGCGGGTTCGTTTAGCCTGTGAATTCCTGCCTGATTCGGAGAGTGAAGCGCGCGAGGGCATTATCCGAGATACCGAGGATATGGACGAAATCATTGATCAGTTCATTGGTTTTGTGCGCGATGGTCGTGATGAGTCGTTCAAGCGGGAAGATCTAAATGAACTGGCAAAGGCCATTGCCACCAGTTATGAAGGATTGGATCGTGATGTTCGCCTAGAGCTGTCTGAATTACCCAAATACACCTTCAAGCCACTGGCGATGAAGCGTCTGGTCATGAATTTGGTTGAAAATGCCATTCGCTATGGTCGCGAGCCGATTACCATCTCAACGAACTATGACAAGGAAAATATGTATGTCCGGGTTCTGGACCAAGGAGATGGCATCGACGAAGATAAAATCGAGGAGTTATTTCAACCATTCAAGCGCGGTAACTCATCTCGTACCGGTAAGGGTACAGGATTAGGATTGGCGATCGTTCGGCGTATCGCCGTGCTTCACGAAGGGGATATTTCGCTATTGAATCGCCCAGAAGGCGGCGTTGAGGCGCGTTTACTACTGCCGCGAAACCGCACCGGCAATAGTTAATACTGCTGTTTAAAACGATGAATCTGGCGTCGCTGTTTCTTATCTGGGCGACGCTGCGGTGGATTATGTGAGGCCTGATTGATCTGCCGTATCTCGGCCTGTTTCTCGCGAGTTGCGATACTTTCTTCGGTCTCTTGATACAGTTGCGTGGCGATGGTTGCCGGGCCGCGCTTTTCACTGAGCAGTTGCACCACGACCACGATTTTTTGTTGTCCCCGACTGATGGTGATTTCATCATCAACAGCGATCAGTTTAGCCGTCTTGCCTTTGTTACTGTTAACCTCAATTTTGCCACCATCGATGGCTTGTTTACAC
This sequence comes from Alteromonadales bacterium, assembly GCA_964228485.1. GTDB lineage: Bacteria > Pseudomonadota > Gammaproteobacteria > Enterobacterales > CAXRAF01. The sequence continues at coordinate 3,030 of CAXRAF010000044.1, forward strand.
AATGAACGAGTCTTGAAAAAACGTGCTGCCCAGAGCCAGATATCAAGCCGAACTTTGGCTTTGTGAGTGGTGAATTGTTCTATTTCGGGCATGGGTTTGTCATTGCTTTGAGTAATTGCTCATCTAGTATACGCGCAAAGGCCTAATAATGAACAGACAAGCCCCGAATTGACCTCATTGAATAATTGTTGACGACAAGCGCACATTTTATGCAATTTAAGATGTAAAAGTTATTAAATCTTGTGTCATATAAGCTGTTTTATCGCTATCCATCTGTTATTCTTGGTGCTTAAGAAGTTGAACAAAAAGAACTATTTGGATGAATGCGCTAAAGTCATTTGCTAAATCGAGTCAATTGGCTAGTTTAGTCAACTGGGGTCTATTACTCGGTGGTATCTGGCTAACCGTGAATTTTGTCTGGTCGTTTTGGCCGCAAGTGCCCACCCAAGCAGTAGCAACGGTAGAGAAAAAAGACTCGACAACGAAAACCTTCAATTTACAGTCGGTGATTGATGCTGAATTGTTTGGTTCTCCTGCGGCGGTGACCGAAGAGCAGCCAAAGGAAATCAGCGCGCCGGTGACGCGTCTTAATTTGAAATTACGCGGTGTGTACTCGAGTGAGGAAGATTTCGCCACCGCCATGATTGAACACAATCGCAAACAAGAGGTCTATCGTATTGGCAGTAGCTTACCGGGTGCCTCTGGTTTGAAGCTTTACCGGGTGTTGGCAGACCGGGTGATCATGTCGCGCAATGGCAAATATGAAACCTTGTATATCGAAGACTTTGATGGCTCAACACCGACAACTAATACGCAATTTAGACCGCGGACTAGCAACGCCCAAATCCGCGAGCCAGTGACAGCAGATGAGAATTCAGATGAGAATTCAGATGATGACATCAATGTGGTTGATCTCACGAACAATGCTCAGGTCACAGCGCAATTACTTGAACTTCGTCAGAACATGGATGACCCAGATGCACTGAACGATGTGGTGAGCATGTCTCCGGTGAGCGATGAGCAAGGTTTTCAGGGCTTCAAATTGGCGCCGGGAAAAAATCGCCGCTTATTCGGTGCAATGGGCTTACGTAGAAATGATGTAGTGACGGAAGTCAACGGCATCTCAATGACAGATGCTTCTTCTGCACTAACGGTTCTCGATCAGTTACAAACAGCGGAAGAGATTAATCTGACTGTTAAACGTGGCGAGCGAGAAGTACTAATTAAAATTAGCGCACCTGCGCAGTGACAAATAATAACGAACGACACATATGGGTATATGCATGGAAAAAATGACATCGTCCAGTAAGCTGGTCAAGGGCCTGATACTGGTCTACTGTGGTTTGATGCTCTCATCAGCAAGTCTGATGGCCGATAATCTAAATATGAAAGATGCCAACATACGTGTCTTAATCGAAGCGGTGAGTCGGATTACCGGCAAAACCTTTGTACTAGACCCACGGGTTAATAATCAGAAGATCACTATCTTATCGCCGGCTAATGTTGATTTATCAAAAGATGAGATTTATCAGATTTTCCTCTCCGCACTGAAAATGAATCAGCTAACCGCGGTCGAGGATGGTGCTGTCATTCGTGTAACACAGGACAGCCTGGCGAAATCTGAACCAGTCCCTGTCGGCGCTGAGGGCGATACCTATCCGGGTGATTTGCTCATCACGCGTGTGGTTAAAGTGAACAATGTCGATGCTAAGCAGCTCACACCGGTGCTACGACCATTAATCCGCCAGACCGGCCATATGGCTGTTTACGGCGCATCGAATGTGATCGTCATACACGACCGTGCTTCTAATATTGAGCGCCTCGTTGAAATTATTCGTCAGGTGGATCGTGAGTCTGATGTGGCGATGGAGATTATCCCGCTAGAGCACGCCAACGCTGCTGAAATTGTGAGGATATTGGATAGCTTGCAAAAACGCGGCGGTGCTCAGGCGAACGCAGCCAATGAGACAAATGTACTGGCTGACGAGAGAACCAATAGTGTATTGGTCAGCGGTGATACCAACAGTCGTCTACGCCTGCGGGCGATTATTGCGCAACTTGATTCACCTCAAGAATCCAGTGGTAACAGTCGTGTCTACTACTTGAAGTACGCTAAAGCAGATGAACTGAAAAATGTTCTCATGGGACAAGCCAAAATTGTGGCTGGCAATAGCAGTGCATCATCGGGCGGTCAAGCCGGCGCAGCCGCATCAAGGTCACGAGGCCCGGGTGGCAACACGGAATATCATATCGAATCACATGAAGCGACCAACTCGCTTATCATTACTGCGCCACCTGACATGATGAAGACTTTTGAGTCAATCATCCGTCAGTTAGATATTCGACTCGCGCAGGTATTGGTCGAGGCAATTATCGTTGAGGTCTCAGAGAGTACTGCCCAACAGTTAGGCGTACAGTGGCTATTTGCCGGCAATGGCGGCAGCGCGCCAGTCGGTGCAACCAACTTCACCAATATCGGCACCGGGGTAATCAGTGTTGCCGGAGCCGCAGCACAAAACCGTGGTCTGGATAACGGCCAAACAACTGTTGTGAACCCAGATACCGGTGTATCAACAACAACCACTAACCGCACCAATGGTGACAATGGCGTGGCATTGGGTCAGCTACTGTCTGGCGTTCAGGGGCTTGCTGTTGGCGTGGCCAATAGTGGCTTAGACTGGGGCATGTTTGTTCAGGCACTCGGCTCCAATACCGATACCAATATCCTTTCAACACCAAGTATTATGGCGCTTGATAATCAGGAAGCCAGTATTCATGTCGGTCAGGAAGTACCGATCATCACCGGCTCAGCGGCCAGCTCGAACAACAACAACCCGTTCCAGACCTTTGACCGTCAGGAAGTGGGTGTCAAGCTAGATATCACACCACAGATTAACGAAGGTGATGCAGTCATATTGAAATTATCCCAAGAGGTATCCAGTGTTGCTGGCGCCACCTCGACCGATATCGTCATCAACAAACGCTCCATTAACACCTCGGTACTGGTCGAGTCGGGTAGTACTATTGTGATTGGTGGTCTGATTGATGATGACATACAGGAAAGCACACAAAAGATTCCGCTATTAGGTGATATCCCAATACTGGGTAATTTGTTTAAATCGCAGGGTACGACCAAGTCCAAACGTAATCTGATGGTCTTTATACGCCCAACCATTGTTCGTGATGAAGCCAGCGTAGCTGAAGTGACCGGTAAAAAGTACAACTTCATGCGAGCACAGCAACTTGACCGTCAAACCCGCGGCATTCAGTTAATTTCTGATGATGAAAACATGCCGGTATTACCGAAATTTGATGACTCATTGGCGCTGCCGCCTTCATTTGAAGAAATACAGAAGAAGCCATCTAAGCAGGATGGATCAGGAGATAACTAATCCATGACGGATGGCACCGATTTAGTCATTACCGATGACGAGCAGGCTCAGCCCGATCCGGCTCCTGAATTGCAATTACCGTTTCAGTTTGCTCGTCGTCATGGGGTGTTAATCGAGCAGGAAACCGAGGATGCGCTGCACGTTGCTTACCATCCTGATTCACTGCCAGCTGGCTTGATTGAGGTCAGTCGTCTGAGCGATAAAGACGTTGTTCTGACATCCATGGATAAAGAGGCTTTCGAAGCACTTCTCGCCCAGATCTATCACACCGACTCTTCCGATGCCATGCAGGCGATGGAAGGCATCGGGGAAGAGTTTGACCTGTTTCGAATTGCTGAGAACATGCCAGAAACCGAGGATCTGCTTGAGTCAGAGGACGATGCGCCAATCATTCGTTTGATTAACGCCCTGCTAACCGAAGCAATCAAAGAAAATGCCTCCGATATTCACATAGAAACCTTTGAGGCGAACCTGGTGGTTCGTTTCCGGGTAGATGGTATGCTTCGCGAAGTGCTGAATCCGAGCCGTAATCTGGCGCCACTATTGGTATCACGTATCAAGGTCATGGCAAAACTGGATATTGCTGAAAAACGTATTCCGCAGGATGGTCGCATAGCATTACGTGTCGCTAACCGTGCGGTTGATGTTCGGGTATCAACCATGCCCTCCAGTTTTGGTGAACGCGTGGTGTTGCGTCTACTGGACAAACAAGCGGGTCGACTGGAGTTTGAAAAGCTCGGTATGAATGAGGCTACAGAGCAACAACTGAAAGAATTATTGTTTAAGCCGCACGGTATTTTAATGGTCACCGGTCCGACCGGTAGTGGTAAGACGACCACGCTCTATGCCGGCTTAACCTTGCTCAACTCGAAACAGCGCAATATTCTCACTGTCGAAGATCCCATTGAATACCAGTTAGATGGTATTGGACAAACTCAGGTTAATAATAAGGTTGATATGACCTTTGCCAGAGGCTTGCGGGCTATCCTGCGACAGGACCCTGATGTTGTGATGGTGGGCGAGATTCGCGATATCGAAACCGCTGAAATTGCGGTTCAGGCCAGTTTAACTGGTCACCTGGTGCTTTCTACATTACACACAAACACCGCGGTTGGTGCGATCACGCGTCTGCACGACATGGGTGTCGAGCCGTTCCTGCTATCGTCCAGCATGTTGGGTGTGTTGGCTCAGCGTCTGGTTCGCGAGTTATGCCATGATTGTAAAGTGCCTAAGGAAATCACGCCTCAAGACCGTGCCTTGTTGGGACTGTCAGAGGGTGAAGGTAAGACCATTTATGCCGCTAAGGGCTGTGAAGAATGTAACTATCAGGGCTATCGTGGCCGAACCGGTATCTATGAGCTGGTGATCATTGATGAAGCCATTCGTGAGGCGATACATGATGGTGCCACCGAGGCACACATTGAAAAATTAGCCCGTAAACAAACCACCAGTATCCGCGCTGATGGTCGTGCCAAAGTGCTCGCTGGCCTGACTACCACCGAGGAAGTCCTCAGAGTTACTCGGGAGGATTAATCTTGCCAGCGTTTGAATATCAGGCTCTGGATCAGGCCGGGCGGCAGCAAAAAGGGGTACTGGAAGGCGATACCAGTCGCCAAATAAGAACACAGCTGCGCAGTATGGGACTGAGTCCGCTAGCGGTTGAGCAAGTTGCCAATAAAGTCAGTGCCAGTAGCAAATCATCAGCATTTTCGTTACGCAGAGGACGCAAAATCAATGCTGCTGATAAGGCCTTGGTCACTCGACAACTCGCCACCCTGATCGAGGCAGCCTTGCCTGTGGAAGAGGCGCTATCCGCAGTTTCTAAGCAAAGCGAACGTGACTGGATCAAAAGTATGATGCTAGCCATTCGCTCACGGGTGTTGGAAGGCCATACTTTAGCCGACGCGTTAGGTGAATTCCCGGCTAGCTTTGATTATCTCTATTGCGCAATGGTCGCAGCGGGTGAAAAGTCAGGTCAGCTTGGCTCGGTGCTTGCCCGTCTGGCCGATTACACGGAAAAACAACAGGCGCTGCGCTCAAAAATTTCTGTGGCGCTGATATATCCTATCTTCCTCATTCTGGTGGCCCTTGGTGTGGTGTCATTTTTATTGGCCTATGTGGTGCCGATGGTGGTTGAGCAGTTCACAAACCTGAATGCTGAATTGCCGGTGCTGACAAAAATCATTATTGCCCTGAGTGAATTCATTCAGAGTTGGGGCCTGCTACTATTGATCGTTTTCATTGCTATTTATGGACTCTTCAAAAGCCTCATTAAGGTCAAAGCCTATCGCGTGATGTGGCACAAGACCCAATTGCACTTGCCGATCTTTGCTAAGGTCATTATTGGTCTTAGCTCGTCGCGCTTTGCCCGTACCTTATCTATCATGGTGGCCAGTGGTGTGCCCTTGTTGGAAGGCATGCGGATTTCAGCCGATCTGGTCGCGAATGAAGTGATCAAAGAAAAGATTGCTGAGGCCGCTGTTCGGGTTCGTGAGGGCGGCAGTCTCAATCGCTCGCTTGCCGAATCAGGTTACTTTCCGCCGATGATGCTGCATATGATAGCCAGTGGTGAAAATTCGGGTGAGTTGGAGCAGATGCTGGAGCGTACCGCCGATCATCAGGATCAAGATTTTGAAACACTCGTCACCGTAAGTCTTGGTTTGTTTGAGCCATTGATGATTCTGGTGATGGGCATCTTAGTATTATTGATTGTGTTGGCGATCTTACTACCGATCTTCCAACTCAATCAGCTAGTGGGCGTGTAGTTCGCTATCAAGGAAACATAACAGGAGATATAACATGAATCATCGTCCAAACCGCCAACAAGGCTTCTCATTGCTGGAGATCATGGTGGTTGTTGTGATAATTGGCATTCTGGTGGCCACCATTGCGCCTAACCTTTTTGGCGAGACAGATCGCGCCCGCTTGACGCGTTTACAGGTTGATATCAATGCCCTTGAAGACGCCTTGGAGCGCTACAACAATGATAACTTCAACTATCCAACGACTGATCAGGGGTTACAGGCTTTGGTTGAAAAATCAGATATTCCGCCGATCCCTAAACACTTCAAACCGCGCGGCTACATTAACCGTTTACAACAGGATCCATGGGGTAACGACTATCAGTACATCAGCCCCGGTTCCAATGGTCCTTATGATCTATTCAGTCTTGGTGCCGATGGTGAGATTGGGGGCGAGGGAATGAATGCTGATATTGGCAACTGGAATCTAAACGACATCAACAAGTAATGAACCATTCACCAGCACGCGTTCGAGGATTCTCCCTACTGGAATTGATTATCGTGCTGGTCATCATCGGCGTGTTGGTTGCTGCAGTGACCATCGCGATCACCGATCGCCGTCTTGATAATTTGAAACTCGAAGCACAGCGTATGACTGCCCTGTTGAAATTAGCGGTTGATCAGGCCGTGATTAGTAATCGGGAGTTGGGTTTTGTGCTCGTGGATGATGGCTATCATTTTCTTGAACTGGATGACGAGGATCAATGGCAGTTGGTCGATACCCAAGGGGCGCGTCGTTTTGCCAGTCGGATCATGCCAGAGGGCTTATACAGTCGCATACAGGTTTCCGGTTTATATAACGAGGAGCCGGAAGATAATCGGCTACTTCGTGATGAAAATATCAACGATGGTGAAGATGATGAAGATGATAAGGCGGATGAACAGAAGCTGCTACCACAAATCATGATGTTGTCCTCAGCCGAAGTAACACCATTTAAATTAAGGTTGGGTTGGGATGATGGTGACCCGACTTTCATGCAAATAAGTACGCGTAAAGATGGCGCCATTGTCTTGCATGGCCCGATTTACGAACCGCTAAACAGCCCATGGGAACTCGAGTTCGATTTGGAGCTTGAGCCATGACAACCAACCGCAGCATGCCAAGCAATAAACAAGTCGGGACTACATTACTCGAGATATTGGTTGCTCTGGCTTTTTTCTCAATAACAGCCATTGCAATACTGGATACGGTGGGTACCACCAGCCGCAGTGTTAATCATATGGAAAAGCAGACCATAGCACATTGGGTTGCCTCCAACTATCTGGAGGTCAGCCGGCAACGCTCGGATTGGCCTAGTGTCGGAGTGCAACGTTCAGAAACTGACATGGCCGGCAGAACCTGGTATATCACCAGTCGAGTCACAGTCACTGCTCGTAAAGATATTCGCCGTCTGATCGTTGAAGTCAGCGATGACCCTGATGGTGAAATTCTTAGTCAACGCGACTGGTTTTTTGGGATGATACAGTGAACGGTCAACGTGGTTTTACATTGATCGAAGTGCTGGTGGCGGTGGCTATCTTTGGCATGCTCAGTGTTGCTGCTTATACGGTACTGGATAGTGGCATGCGCAGTCAGAAACAGTCCGAGGAGCGTCTGTCTCATCTGGCTGAATTACAGCGCTTGTTTTTTAACATTAGTCAGGACTTCGCTTATATTTCCAAACGTCCCAGCCGCAATGATCTGGGTGATCTTGAGCCGTTATTATACGGCGAGTCGGATGTCTCTGGTCAGGGCTTCAAGATGGCATTTAACCGCACCAACTGGCGCAATCCCGCCGGCTTCCCACGCAGTCATATGCAGCATGTTGAGTATCGCTTGGAAGATGAAAAGATTTATCGTAAACATCGTGTTTTTCTGGATATGGCTCCCAATACTCCGGAGGTTGATCGCATGCTTGCCGCGGATATTGAATCGGTGATAGTGCAATTTCAATCTCCAACAAAACAGTGGTCAGATGGCTGGGGTCAATTTGTTGAAATGCAGGATAAAATGCCAGTTGCAGTGCGCATTCAGATAACCTCAAAATTATTTGGTGAGCTGGAGCGCTATTTCTTTATACCCTATTCCGTTAGTGATATTACCCGGGTGACGCCGTGATGCATGTGACGCAAGGCAAACATAATCGCGGAGTTGCACTGATCATGGTGTTGGTCATTATTGCGCTGGCGACCATTATTGCCACCCAATTGATCACCATGCGTGGCATTTACAGCCAGCGCACCCAGAACGTGACATTATCCGATAATGCCTGGGGCTATGCCGTTGGTGCCGAGACATTAGCGCGAATGGCCCTCGATGAGGCGCTGAAGAACGAAGATACCGTACATCTGGGTCAGCTGTGGGCATCACAAACAGTGGTTTTTCCCATTGATGGCGGTCAACTGACCGCTTCCCTAACCGATTTACGCGGTTGCTTTAATATCAATATGATGGGTGCCCGCTCAGCCAGTAATCCTATCGGCGAGGATCAGTCACAACGTGTTGCGGTCGATAATAACAAAGCATTACCCGGCCAGATGGTATTCCAGAATCTATTACGATTTATCGCCCAGCAATCAACCGATGCCGAGATAGGTGCCATACAGCCGGAATTACTCGCCGCGCGTTTACGTGATTGGATCGACACGGATTCTGTACCAGCCGGATTTGAGGGCGCCGAAGATCAAGATTATATGGGCTTCGTACAGCCCTATCGTGCCGCGAACCAGAAAATAGTTTCGGTGAGTGAACTGCGGACAGTGAGTGGTTTTACGCCTGATCTTATCGATGTGCTCGCACCCTATGTTTGTGTGATCCCCGATAACGAAGATTTGGTGATCAACGTGAACACAATTCCGGCTGAGCGAGCAGAACTTCTCGCTGCCTTGTATGAGAACATGACATTGGATACTGCGCGTTCAATTATTTCATCCAGACCCGCGGGTGGTTTCGAGTCAGAGGATTACGATCCTCTGGTTCCGGCTGATTCGCAGTTGATAAAGGGCGTGTCAGTCGATTTCACATCCAGTTACTTTGCGGCAATGATAGAGGTTGAACTGGGACAAACAAGGACGCGATTAAAGAGTTTACTATTTTATAATAAGTCGGGTTCAGCAGTACAAACGCTGGCCAGATTAGGCCATAATGACTAGTTAGAAGGTGACAACGATGGCAACGAACAGGTTGGAGAGGACATGAGCGAAAAACGAATCATATTTATGTCTCGTGACAAAGCGGTCAGTCGTTGGTATGTCCTGAATGAAAATACCATCACTGATACCGGTGATGATAGTAATTTTGAGACCAGTTCAGAGCTGACAACAGAGGTGGTATTGATGGGATCTGATCTGTTGATCAAAACCGTTGAGATCCCCGGAACGAACAACAAGCAACGCCTAAAAGCGGCACCTTTTGCTATGGAAGAGCATGTCGCGAGTGATATCGACGATATGCACTTTGCTTACCGTGCTGACCGAAATTCAAAAGGCATTCAAGTAGTCGCTATTGAGCATGAGCGATTTAAAAGTTACCTCGCCGCGCTCGATGACTTGGGTATTATCCCAGATCGAGTGATTGCCGCTGCTGCCCTGGTCGATACACCACCTGATTGCATCAGTGTTATGCAGGTGGATGATTGCTGGCTAATTAATGATGGCACCACGCAATGGGTAACGGATGAAAAAACCGCTCAGATTCAATTAACTTTAGCTCAGCAAGATGACCAATCTCTCCTCTTTTGGTCGGCTGAAGCGGCCCCAGACTGGTTGTTGGACAGTGCCTTCGATGTGCAATCAGAAAGTTTGGTTGATCCCTGGCAGAGTCTCGTTATGCGATTGAACTCAGGTATCTCAAACCTACTCACAGGACCCTACTCCGCGCAAGGACCATTACTCGAGCTATCCGGTAGTTGGCGCAGAACCATCATTTTTGCCGGAATACTACTTGCGGTTCACATGGTCTATATGTTCGTTGAAATGACTTATCTACAGCAGGCGCGTGACGGCTTGAAAGAGGAAGTTACCGCCCTGTATCACGAGGTCGCTCCGGGTGCTCGTGTGGTGGATGCCCGACGCCAGATGCAACAGCTGGTTTCACAGCGTCAAGGGGGCAGTTTATCGGACAGTTCATTTCCATTAATGGTTCAGAGTCTGACCGAAGCGCTGCGCAGTTACAGCGGCATTCAACCCACGAACCTGAATTATTCGGCACAGAACGCTGAACTTCGAGTCGATCTATTAGCGGGTAATTTATCTGATTTCGACAGCTTGAAACAACGACTCGAGCAGACCGGCTATCAGGTAGCCATGGGTGGCGCTTCCGCACAAGGACAGCAATATAGTGGTCGAATGGTTATGCGGGGAGGTCAATAATGGAACAACTTCAAGCACTCAAGGCACGATTCGAGCAACTAGAGCAACGCGAGCAGTTATTGTTAACGGTTGCGGCATTGGTCATCGGCATCTTCATCTTTGTCTCCCTGATTTACCGACCGCTAAGTGGCTCGTTGGACTCCGCCAGAAGCGCTTATCATTCGGAGAATGAATTACGCGACTGGATGCAGGTTCAAGTTGCGCAACTAAAGCAATCATCCGGTACATCAAGTACAGCATCCAAGCGTGGCAATCGCTCAGCGTCTGTGGTGATCAATCAGGCGGCATCGCAGAATTCGATCCAGATCAGTCGCAGTCAGCCACGCAGTAATAATCAGTATCAGATTTGGTTGGAGGATGTGCCATTCAATCAGCTCATGGTATGGCTGGCGGATCTGCAGACAGACTATGGTATTCATGTCCACGCGATAAATATCAGTCGCGCAGAAGACAATGGCAAGGTGCGCGTCAATCTAACATTTCAGGATGGCGTGTGAGATAAGCCGTGAAGCTTGGCGTTAAAATACTACTCGGCCTGATCGTTGTGATCGGCCTGTTTCTGCTCACGGCTCCGGCCAGTCTAATGACCTCTGTTTTGCCTGAGCAGAACTCGCCCGTGTCTTTATCCGGACTACAGGGCAAGGTACTCGAGGGTGAGGCGGGTCAGGTCAATGTCAGAGGCATTCCATTACAGAACGTAAGTTGGGATCTGAACTTTTTGTCGACTATCACTGGCAGTCCGAGTGCAGCAATTGAAATCAACGATCCGGCACTGACAGCAACGACTAATTTCACCTTCAACTCACCACAAAAATGGTCGCTAGAAGCTCTTAATGGTGATATCCAGTTGAGCAAACTGGATCAATTCATTCCGGCTCTGCGACCGCTTGGAATTACCGGGAAGGCCACTGCGAGCAATATTTTTGTGGCATTATCTGAGACTGCCTTTCAGGCGGGTGAGGGTACCATTGAGTGGGACAACGCCCGCTTTAATTTCTATAAGCAGACACTGGATTTAGAGCGCATTTCGGCTGAGCTTGGTCTGGCCGGCTCCGATCTGACGCTGGATTATCGTGGCAGCAGTGCCTTAGCGCCGAATGGCAGAATCACCCTGACCCCGAATGGCGACTATCAGATGACCATTTACATCACGCCGAGCGCATTACCACAAACCATGCAGTGGGTGTCTCGAATGGGTAAAGTTGCGGCCGACGGTACACTATTGTTCGAACTCAATGGCAGGTTACGTTAATGATCAACTGGGCTGATATAGATGCGGTATTCCTTGATATGGATGGCACATTACTGGACCTGCATTTTGATAATTTTTTCTGGCTGGAATACGTGCCCGAGGCTTATGCCAAAAAGGAAGGTAAGACAGTCGAGGAAGTTAAACCCTACCTACTGATGTTGATGAAAAAAGCCGAAGGCACGCTGGATTGGTACTGTCTGGATTATTGGACACGACTGCTGGAAATAGACATTGTGTCATTGAAACGGGAAATTGATCATCTGATTGAAATGCGACCACAGGCACAGGCCTTTCTGGAGGCCCTGCATGCCTCTGATAAGCGGGTGTATTTGATGACGAATGCTCATCATGATGCCATTGATCTTAAGGTCGAGAAGGCACTTAGTAGCCACTACTTCGATGATCTGGTCACCTCCCACCAATTCGGTCATGCCAAAGAATCGCAAGCGTTTTGGCATTGTCTTGAAGAGGCGCTGGATTATGATCCGGCACGGACGCTATTTATTGATGATTCCAAGCATGTGCTCGAATCGGCCAGAGAGTATGGGATTGGACATTTACTGTGGGTTAGCCGACCAGATATGCGCAAGCCGGCACGACACGATGATGATTTCCCAATGCTACATAATTTCGAAGACATCATGGCCGGATTATGAGTAAATGGCCGAAGATTCATGCGCTAGAAACGGTGGCAAAAAGTCGGCTGTTTCATATCGAGACGATGGATCTTGAATTTAGTAATGGTGCGCGTCGTGAGTATGAGCGCCTGAAATCCAGATCCCATGGTGCGGTGATGATTTTGGCACTCAAAGATGAACACACCATGTTGCTCACTAATGAGTATGCGGCTGGTATCGAGTCCTATCATCTGGGCTTTCCCAAAGGTCTGATTGAGGCGGGTGAGGAGCCAGTTGCTGCGGCCAATCGTGAGCTGCGAGAGGAGGTCGGATTTGCCGCACGCAAATTACAAGCCATTGGTCAATTCAGTTTAGCACCGGGTTATCTCAGTCATGTGATGACATTAGTGCTTGCTGAGGATTTGTATCCCGCCCCTTTGCAAGGTGACGAGCCTGAGCCTATCGAGGTGATTGAATGGCCAATCGACCAGGCCGCAGAACTGTTACAACGTCCTGACTTCTCAGAGGCGCGCTCGATTGCTGCGCTGTATATGCTTGAGCAATATCTTAAAGGCGTGTAGCTCGGCGTAACCCGCCAACCGCCAGTAATAGTAACGCAAGCGTCCAGGGCACAGAGCCTCCTCCACCAGAGCTCGTGGGTGGTGGTGTAACAGGCGTGGTTGGATCTGCAGTAAACTGAACGTCATCGATCCAGGCAGTATCGACCCCTACACTAACGCTCGCATCTTTGACATATTCCCAACGTAACGTGTGACTACCGGATGAGATATTGTACGTGGCCGTAGTCCAGTCAACATCACCATCGACGCTTAACTGTTCGACACCGTCTATGAAGAACAACAATTTATCAAAGCCACTCTCACTTGAAACCTTATAACTAAAACTGACACTGCCGTTTGTGAATGTATCGGTGGTCGCAATTAGGGCTTTCTCATCGGAATTAATGACTTGCGAGCGTAAGCTGAAAACTCCTTCTGCGGCGGTATCACTGGTCACCACCCAGGTACCCTCGGCGTCAACGGTCGAGACATAGTTGGTTGGTTTAACTCCGTCCGCCAAAAACCGCTCAGTGGGATCGGGTACGATGATGCGTGATCGACTTGCAGTACGACATTGATTGGCATCGGTAATCATCAGGTACACCTCATACTCACCACTTTGGCTGTAACTATGTGAGAGCTGCGGATCATTCGAATCAATAACGCCATCATTGTTAAGGTCCCAGGCATACTCATAGGGTGCGACACCCGAGGTAACGTTGGCGGATAAATCAATGGCGGTGTCTGGAGCTGGAGAACTATCGCTGATGATCATATCAATCATGGCACCATCACACGACTCAAGACCTGCTAGCGTGCGATTAGCCGTTGTCGGTGCGAGTGCTTTGGCTGAATTGAGTGATGGATGCTCACCGGCTGACAGCCAGTGATCAGACATGCGGCCATACCAATCTGATTCCGCTGGTGCAGTACAGGAAGCCCGGCCACCACTCAGTGTGCCGATAAGCTGTTTCTGTTGATTCCATATTCCCGAGCCTGATGAACCCCCTTCTGTGGTTCCGACATCCCACGCTTCGATGCGATAGTACTGACCCGTGACATCGGCTGGATCATTGCCATAAAGGGTGATAGTGAGTGGATCGGCATCCAGACTAATGCGTTTTTCATCGCCGGCTGGATGGTGAATGGTTACCACGTTGGCAGCTTCCTGAGCGACGGCATTCCAACCTGTAAAATAGACATTAAACTCATTTGGTGGAGACTGGGCCAGTTCAACTAAGGCAAAGTCTGAACGAGCACCCGTGCCCTCCCCGCGCGAGATAAAACGTGCGCCTGTTTGCGTTTGTGATAAATCACCGTCGGGGGTGCCATCACATACTGAGGTTTCATAATTCCAATAAAATCGCATACTATCGACGGTTGATTCAGCGACGCCACAATGCGCTGCAGTCATGAATAATGGCCGTTGATCAAAGCGATCATTATTCATCAAGCTTCCGGTACAGGTGAAGGTACCGGTGGAATCAGAGATCAGGTAGCGGGCGACAGAGCGGCTGACATCTCGCCAGTTATCGCCCTCTGAGCAATTAATATCAATATTACAACTACCAGATTTCAACCAGCTGTCAGCAGAAAACGTCTTATCACCAAGCCCCGCCTGACGGAGTGAGATCGTCAGCTGATCGATAAGGTGTTCAGGAACCTGTAGTTCAATTATGACGCTATTCGTTTGTAGTTGGGGTGTCCAGAGTTGTTGATTGGACACGTTGCGATAATTATAGCGCTCGATAAGTTGATTGTTATGGGCATTAAAAATATACAGCTTTGCTTCCTCAGGCAATACCACCTGATCAAAGCCGAGATTGAGATGTTTTGCTTCTGGTGCATCGAGAGCCAGTCGCAATATTGCCCTATAGTCTATGTACTGCCATGAAGTGAGCGCTTCTAGTGGCTGTGCGATACGTTTGGCTCTGGCAATCATGTGGCGCTGGGGTTGGCGTCGATCTGGTTTGCTGGCAGAGAAAACCTGCTGTTTTAATTCTGGCATAGCCAGCTCTAGTCTGGTCAGCGGTAATAATTGCTGTAATTCATGCTCTGTCAGAGGCTTGCCCAGCAGCGGTGTACTCAGTAAAGGCGCACTCACTGAAGACAAAAATGCCAATGCCAATGCCGAATGGATAAGGCGTTTTGATAAGCTAAAATCACGTCTGGCGGTTATGAAGGGCATAGTTACTCTCCTGCGAGGTAGGTTCGCGTGATGGGGCTACATCGAAAACGCATCAGCTGTTGTTTGAGGCTGTTCAGATGATATTTCAGATCGCTCAACACATTACAATGTTGCTCTGGAGTTGGTAACGCTCGTGGTTGGTATTGCTTAAAATTGAGGTAATCACTGATGGCTATCAGCTCGATGCCTGACTCATCCAGATGCGCGAGTGCGTACTCCAGGAATTCCAGTGTATTCGGCTTGGGATGGCCGATAGCTATGGCATGACCACGTTTCTTAGCAATCATAACCAGTCGCTCGAATTGCGCACGGATTGCCGCAACAGAATCTTCATGATCCAGAAACACATGACGGGAGACATTGGGTACCGACCAATTCTTGGCCATTTCCGCGGCAACACTATTGGCCGAGGTGCGCGAATCCATAAAAAATAGATTCATGCGTGATAGCTCAGACATCAACCATGCCATTTGCGTTGGACTCTCGGTCAATTTACTGCCCATGTGATTATTGACCCCGATGACTCCGGGGATCGCAGCAACATTAGTCTTTAACGTCTGCCGTAGTTCGGCGAGCGAGGTCGTGGTCAGGATTGGCCCCGGACCGAGCAGGTGATTATTGCTGTGCGACTCCATAGGTTGATGCAGCATAATGTCATTGCCACGTGTCTGAGCGAGTCGTGCGATTGTTTGACTGTGCGGTGTATGAGGCAGAATACTCAGCGCAACGCGCTTATCGAGATTGAGCGTTCTCATGGCGAGTCGTTCGTTATCACCCACATCATCAATAATAATGCTGATGGTCGCCGCCTGTGAGGCGCCTGAGAATACTATCCAGCATAACCAGAACCACCTCATGGTTTGTTTGCCTTGTTAACGCTATTCTTTGGCTCGACGACCATTTGATAGAGCTGTTCATACCACTCTGAGGAGTTAACAAATCGTTGTACTTCACTGGCATCGAACAGGTTAAAATCTGGCACGACGCCTTCGCCCTGAATGGCGCTGCCTGAGGGACGATAATTCATTGATGTGGTTATTTGGATAGCGCCAAAATTGGTATAGATCAGACTCTGTACCGTGCCTTTGCCGTAGGTACTCTCACCGATGATTACGGCACGATTATGATCTTGCAGTGCTGCACTAAAGATCTCTGCTGCAGAGGCGGTATTTGAATCCACCAAGATGACCATGGGTACAGTACCGAAAGGCGTATTGGCGGAGGTGCTTAAGTTGCGGTTAGCTTCGGCGCTACGGCCACGGGCGTCGACGACCAGTTTGTTATTCAAGAATAAATCAGCAACTGCAACCGCTGAGTCAACAAATCCACCGCCGTTTTGGCGTAAATCAATGGCTAATCCCTGTATGGGAGTAACTTTACCAAGTTCAGAGGCGATAACATCAGCTATCCCCAGTTGAAAAAAATCGATATCCAGAACCACATAGTCATTGTCTAGCTCGGTGACTGACCATGCTGCTTGCCCCGTCGAAGTATTAGTGGCCGCTTGAAACTGAGCCAGTTCCTCAGCATTCAAATAGCGACTGAATGGATCGAGTGATGACACCATGCCTCGAATTGAGGATTCAATGAGCGCCTCATCGGATTGTTGAAACACATAATTTCGTTTGATTTGTTGTAATACTGTGACAAACTCCTCAACGGCTTTGGTGGGAAGTGTTTCCTCAGCCTGAACAGGTTCACTCAATTGCACACTGAACAACGTAAAAAGAAGCAGTAATGGCGAGCAAAACCCAATAGAATGTGCACGATTGAAAATCATATGCCGATGATAACGTATGCCAGAGACGATGGGGAGTCCGTAATCGTAATGATGCTAAAAAATGACCATGTAATCACAACATTAGTAAATACTCATGACGACTGAAAATTCACAGGGTAAATACCTGGCATATACTTTTGCCGCCTTCATTATGTGGGGGCTGTTCCCGATTTATTTTAAATGGGTCGATCAGGTGGGAGCTTACGAAATTATGGCTCACCGAGTTGTGTGGTCGTTGGTATTTATGGTGTTGTTCATGGCTGCTTTTCGTAAACGTATCCTCTTGGGCACCATTTTTACAACACCAAATCTGTTCTGGCCGCTTGTGGCGAGTAGTTTATTGATCGCCATTAATTGGGGTTTATATGTCTGGGCGGTAGTGACTGAGCAGGTGCTGGCGACATCATTGGGATATTTCATCAATCCGCTGGTCTCGGTCATTTTGGGCGTTATTTTTCTGAGTGAAACGCTCAACCGACGTCAGATCATTGCGGTGCTGTTGGTCGTCATTGCCATTGCTAATATGATATGGACCGTTGGGGAGTTGCCGTGGATCTCACTGACACTGGCGATATCATTCGGATTGTATGGTTTGATCCGCAAGCAGGTCG
Organism: Alteromonadales bacterium; assembly: GCA_964228485.1. Taxonomy (GTDB): domain Bacteria; phylum Pseudomonadota; class Gammaproteobacteria; order Enterobacterales; genus CAXRAF01. The sequence continues at coordinate 20,581 of CAXRAF010000044.1, forward strand.
AGATAGATTCCTTCAATGGCTTGCTGTTTGAGGTGCTATTCATATTTCCTGCAGCACTGCTCTATCTGGTATTTCTGGGTCATGAAGGAGAACTTTCCTTTGCGACGATCAGTATTGGTTTGGATATGCTGTTGCTTCTGAGCGGTATTCTCACCATATTACCGCTAGTCTTTTTTGCTGCTGGGGTGAAAGGGATCAATCTATCAACGGTTGGTTTTATTCAATATGTCGCGCCATCGCTATCGTTTGTGCTAGCTGTGTATGTGTTTAATGAACCCTTCTCGGTTGAAAAGTTAATCTCGTTTGTATTGATTTGGACGGCGCTGGCTCTGATAAGCTTTGACGCCTGGAAGCGACTCAGAGTTAACGCGAAGCGATAAAGCGCATGGGATTGACAGCCTTACTCCTGTGCCGGATCTCAAAATACAGGCCGGGTTCAGGATAGCCTCCGGTCTGCCCTACCATAGCAATCCGCTCACCGGCTTCTACCCAGTCGCCAGCTGACTTGAATAACGCCTCGCTATGTCCGTAAAGACTCATGTAGCCATCGCCATGATCGATAATCGTCATGAGTCCAAACCCACGTAAATAATCAGAATATACTACTCGGCCGTGATGAATTGCCTGAATCTCTTTACCGGCATCGGTGCTGATAAGAATACCGCTCCAGAGTGCGGTACTGTTCTGTCTTTGTACACCAAAGCGCTCTCTGAGTTTGCCGACAACGGGCCAATTGAGTTTGCCACCTAGCTGGCTCAGCCCTTCCAATGCTTGCTCCGGAATGATTTTAGCGACCTGTGTTTTCAGAGCATCAAGAATGGATACCAGATCGAGCTCATTGGCCTGCCACTCTTGTAATTTCTTCTCGTTCGACGTCACCTGCTGCTCTAGCTGCGAAACCACTCTGACACGCCGATTTTTTAAACTCGTCAGATTGTTATTTTCAGCCTGCTGACGCTCGGCTAATTCACGCAAATTCATTTCTTCAACTGCAATCTCACTGATCACCTGATTCAGTTCACGAATCGTCGTCTTCAAAGTGGCAATTTTCTCCGCCCGCGCCTTATTCAAATAATCATAGTAGGCAATGGAGCGTGCGACTTTGGCGGGATCTTCCTGATTGAGAAGCAACTTAATATATTCCTGGTTGCCATTCATATAGGCCGTGCGAATTTGCTTCGCCAGTGCCTGTTGTTGCTTACGCTTATCGGAATTGAGTCGTTGCTCGCGTTGCTTAAGTTTTTTCAGTGATTGCTGGCTTTCACGTAAAGATTTGCGGGTCGCACGTAACCGCTGATTGGAGCGATTAATGGCAATATCCGCTTCTTTGAGCGCTTTTTGCTCGTTACTTAACTGTGAGCGGTTCTTCTGCTGATTGGTTTGCAGTGACTGGATCTGCTCGCGTAATGCATCAAGTGCACGCTCAGTTTCTTGACGTTGTTGTTCGCGCTCTGCGGTTGTTTGTGCTGGGATCGTTACCGTGGGTGATAACAGGATCACTAAGGCTAATAACCATCTCCATATCCGTGGCGCATGGATGTGCACTAGTCGTTAAATTCCACCAGTACACGACCGGTCATCGCCTCAGGTATTGACTCACCCATGAGGGTCAGTAGTGTCGGCGCGATATCTGATAGTACGCCATCCGTGACCGTCATCTTGGCATCACGACCATGGTAGATAAATGGTACCGGTGATGTGGTATGAGCCGTGTGAGCCTGTCCAGTCGAGTGGTCGAGCATCATATCGGCATTGCCATGATCTGCGGTGATGATACACTCACCACCGACCCTATCAATACTTGCAATAACACGGCCGATACATTCATCGAGTGCTGTAATTGCTTTGACAGCGGCATCAAAATTACCTGTATGACCGACCATATCCGGATTGGCATAATTACAGATTATCAAGTCATATTCTCGCGATTCAATCGCCGCACACAGTTTATCGGTGAGTAACGGGGCGTTCATTTCTGGCTGCAGATCATAGGTCGCAACCTGAGGAGACGGGATCAGTTCTCTGTCTTCGCCTGCGAAGGGCTGTTCAATTCCGCCATTGAAGAAGAAGGTCACATGGGCATATTTTTCGGTCTCGGCAATCCGCAGCTGTCGTTTGTTTCGCTGTGCCATGACCTCACCGAGCACATCATCAAGCTTCAGTGGCGGGAAAGCGATCGGTGATTCAATATCTTCGGCATAACTAGTCAACTGCACGAAATGCGAGAATGCCGGCCGAACCTTGCGCTCGAAACCGTCAAACTGATCGTGGACAAAGGCGCGACTGAGTTCTCGGGCACGATCGGCGCGGAAATTCATAAAGATGACGGCATCATTATCCTGAATCGGCACAAAACCTGAGAGTATGGTTGGTTTGACGAATTCATCATTCTCATCACGGTCATAGGCAGCGTTGAGCGCATCAACGCCATTTGCAAATTGATAGTCGGCTTTCGCCTCGGTTAACATCTCATATACGGGTGCAACACGCTCCCAACGGTTGTCACGATCCATGGCATAGTAGCGACCAGCCAGTGATGTGAGTTGGCCAACCCCAAGTTCAGCACATAGGGTCTGTGTTTTTTCAATCGATGCCATCGCACTGCGAGGTGGTGTGTCGCGACCGTCTAAGAAGGCATGGAAGTACACCTTTGTCAGGCCTTGATTAGCGGCCATGGTTAACATGGCGAATATCTGGTCCTCATGGCTGTGCACACCACCGGGTGATAACAAACCAAAAATGTGTAAGGCTGAGTCTGACTGCTTAACGCTATCAATAGCTGCGCAAAGCACGTCGTTCCTCTCGAACGCATTATCGGCGATAGCTTTATTAATGCGGGTATATTCCTGATAGACCACACGACCAGCACCCAGATTCAGGTGGCCAACCTCAGAGTTCCCCATTTGACCATCGGGTAATCCGACATCACTCCCTGAACCAGAGATCAAACCAGCACATGCAGTTTGCCATAGATGATCCATGTTCGGAGTGTGGGCATGTAAAATCGCATTGTTCTCAGATTCTTCTCGATAGCCATAGCCATCAAGAATAATCAGTGCAACGGGTTTAGGCGTCATGATGAAGTCTCTTAAATTACAGATACGCTAGAATGTTAGATGGCCCTAGTTTAGCAAATTTTCAATTATGATCAGAAGTCCTTATGACGGCAGATGAGAAGTAAATTGAATGATGCTAGTATCTAGCCATTAAATTGTCCGCTGGAGTGCACTTATGAAAATTCTGTCTGGTCTGTTTTTTATTATGCTACTGACACAGAGCATGGCGGTGATGGCCGAAAAAGCGCCGATAGCCATTGCCATACATGGCGGTGCAGGAACCATTACACCGGAGAAAATGACACCCGAGCGGGAGAAGGCCATTCGAGCGAAGCTAAAGGAATCTCTGCAGGCGGGATATGCCGTTCTGCAGAGCAACGGCTCTAGTCTTGATGCGGTTATTACAGCAATCGAAATACTCGAAGATTCTCCACTGTTTAATGCCGGCATTGGCGCAGTCTACACCCATGATGAGACACATGAGTTAGATGCTTCGATTATGCGTGGCGACACCCTTGATGCCGGAGCCATTGCTGGGGTAAAACGCATCAAAAATCCGATATCACTGGCGCGTATGGTCATGGAGGATTCTCCGCATGTTATGCTGAGCGGAGAAGGTGCTGAGGTATTTGCTGAAGCACAGGGGGTTGAATTGGTCGACAACAGTCTGTTCAATACCGAATTTCGCTTAAACGGCCTGCGCAAGGCGCAAAAGAAAACGGCTGTACTGGACGCATCGAATAATCTTTCTGAACTTGATACCAACTATAAGGTGGGTACTGTTGGTGCTGTGGCGTTAGATCAGTCCGGACTAATCAGTGCCGGGACCTCAACCGGTGGTATGACTAATAAGCGCTTTGGTCGCATTGGTGATGCCCCAATTATTGGTGCAGGTACCTATGCCGATAATAGCGCCTGTGCGGTATCCGCCACAGGTCATGGCGAGTACTTTATTCGTTACAATGTGGCAGCAGATATTTGCGCACGCGTGAAGTATCAGAATAAATCCATCGCAGAGGCAGGCTCGGAGGTAATTAATACCGTTCTGAAGAATGCCGGTGGCGATGGCGGTGTGATTATTCTCAATCAGGCCGGTGACATCAGTTTTCAATTTAATACCACGGGCATGTATCGCGGTAGTATTGATACGGATGGCAACATCACCGTTGCGATTTATAAAGAGCAGTAATGCTTGAGCTCAGACCAAACTGTGGGTTCTGCGAAACACATTCCACCAAACGAGCGTTAGTTAATAGAATAAAAAAAGGGAAGCGTTAGCTTCCCTTAGAAGATGAGTGTTGAGTAACTCAACTTTAGAATTTTTATAGAGCGACGATATTCTCTGCTTGTGGACCCTTTTCACCTTGGGTAACAGAAAATTCAACTTTTTGCCCT
>CAXRAF010000045.1:0-10879 GCA_964228485.1 Alteromonadales bacterium
ATTTACGCCATCCATGATCAGTCAGATAAGTTTGATGTGGGATTCTGTAAACAGTTACTGGCAGAGTGAAATCATCGATTTTGGTGCTGAAGATCAGTATATGTTACTGCAAAAGTTAGGCTTTGATTATTTTTCAATGTCTGATCTGATCAATTTGATGTTAGTCATTGTCGGGCTTATTTTTATCACGTCCACCCTGTGGATTCTGAGAAATCGTATTTCTGTGGATCCGATTGCACGTGCTTATCTGAAAATTAATCACAAACTCGCGAAATCAGATCTGCAGAAACATGATAATGAAGGTCCACTGGTGCATTTGGCACGTGTCAAGCAAAGTGATGCGAAATTAGCGGCAAAATTACGACCGATTGTGACCATGTACATTCAGCTTCGGTATCAAAATAAGGGAAAACAAACGGTTGGTGATGGTCCGTCGCAATCCTCAAAACTGCAAGAAGATTTTTTGCGTCGAGCCAATAGCTTCAGTATCTAATGTCACTACATTTATTGCTCATATGGGGTTAGAATAGCGCCTCTAAACAAATCTGTATCAACAAAATGAAGTCAATATTCACATTACTGCTACTGACAAGCCTCATATCAAATGTCCATGCCTCTGAATCGCTGCAATTTGAGCAGTCCTGGATCCGCTTAACGCCTCCAGTCTCAAAGAACAGCGCCGGTTATTTCACCGTGAGCAACCACAGCGGGCAAGATATAACGATCAAGTCTATTACTACCTCGGTTGCAGAGAAAGCTGAGCTTCATAACATGACTGTAATTGATGGTACGATGGCCATGGTCCACATGCCAGTCTTCACCATCAAGGCACACCAAACCATTCAGTTTAAACCAGCAGGGAAGCACATGATGCTCATGGGATTAAAGAATCCGTTAAAAGGTGATCAGGCGGTTGAAGTAAGTTTTTTGTTGAGTGATGAAACCAGACAATCAGTGACATTTACTGTAAGACGCAACGGGCCAGAGCAAGAAAAATCACAGCAGGGTAAGTCTCATAAACACCATTAACCCGCGTGTCAGTCCAGTTGACTATCTAATGGTTTTTTTCGTCGTCTGCGCACGTTGCGCTTGATTATTTTGATGTAGAACAACATTGAAATAAGTGCAATCAGAAATAACACAATACTACCAGTCCAGTTGAGATAACGATCTAGAACCTGATTACTATCTTCCAGTTGTTCGAACAGGCTATGGAAAAAGAAAATATTAAACAATGGCCCGCGAGTGGCTTCCTTATCCAACAAACCTGAGGCGTGGATTAAATCGGGAATTAAGCCCCACAACCCTACCAAGAAAATAAGCACTGGGAAATACAGCACCCAATGCCGAGATTTATGTCGTAACTTGCGAAACAGAGCATGCTTTTCCTGTAATTTTGCGCGAGCAATAATTATGTAGTACGAGACGGCGGTGCCGAGGCTGGCACCTATTGAGAAGTAAAAATGCTTATCAGGCATGTTGATTATCCTCCTCAACTGTAGACTCGGTAATTACCTCTTTATCTGCTTGCCAACCATATTTGCGCGTAGACTTGGCTAGTTTAATGTAGTGATACAGAATCGTGATATACAGAGCACCGCATAACAGCGCAACAAATGCCGGTCGTCCAAGCAGAATGATGAATAACTCGTCAGTATGAAAGAACGGGAAAAACACAAACAGATGTAACCAGATCGGCAGTTCGGCTTGTGCCATGAAAAACGGGTAGGGAATAGCGGCCCAGATCCCCACAATCATCGGCAGGAAGGGTGCGTAGAGTTGAATGTTTAAGTTATCTCGATATTTAGCAAATAGCTGGTGCATCCATACAAATCCTAGCATGAAACCCACTCCGAAATGACCGGCACCGACAAGATATCGCTCTAGCTCAACTATTTCGGCCATAAGAATGCTAAATCCTGTTTCAAACATTCGACACTAACCGGTGTCTTACCAATAAGTTCACCATCAGGAACCAGTTCCCGTGGTTCTGATTCCTTCAGTGCCACTTTCTGTGCCTGAATATACTCTATTTCGGGATAGTTAATGTGGCTGCCATCAAAAATTGTTTTAAATAATCGGATCAGTCTAAAGCGGCCCAGTTTATTCAGAATAATTACATCGAGTTTACCGTCATCTATTCTTGCTTTGGGGGCGATTAAAAAAGTTGTTCCGGTGTAGCGACTGTTGGATATCTCAACAAACACGGATTCTCGCTCGGATGTTACACCGTCAATTATCAGCTCAATCTTATGCGCTCTCAAGGTGATTAGTTTGATGAGCGTTGCTATGGTATAGGCTGCATTACCGAGCCATTTCAATGGTACCGCGAGCTTACCAATCTGCGCGATGAAGCCGGTTCCAAGAGCATTAACAAAATGCAGACATTGGTTGTCGGCGATATAACGGCAGGTATCGATCATCCGCACTCTATTGCTAGCGATAATATCAATCGCCTTTTGCCAATCCTCCCTCGACAGGTTCAACTCCTTCATAAAGGCATTGCCTGTACCATTAGGAATGAGCCCTACAGGTGGCTTGTATTCGGTTTTATTTAGGTAGTAGCCATTCACCACCTCATACAGGGTGCCATCACCGCCAGAAGCAACCAATGCATCATACCCCAACAAATTAGTACGACTCGCTAATTCGACTGCATGGCCAGGATACTCAGTTAATTGGAATTCTGCATTGAGGTTAATTTTCTCACAGTAGGCTTTGATGTCTGGTAGCAGTTTTTCTGCTCTTCCAGCACCGGCCATGGGATTGTATATGACGAGTATTCTCATACTACTACTTATTGTTACTGTACGTCTTAATCATAGCAGTAATTGTGGTGGATTTAACTACTACTAATCCTCCTGTTTGACACGATATTTAATTATTGTCGTATGAATATGTAATGTTATAATATAACAGTAGTATATGAGGCACTATTTCATGACCGAACTAATTGCAGGAAAATTCAGAGACCGACTGGCGATATTTATATCAGCCTTATGTGTCATGCAATGCCTGTTTTTACCGGTGGTTGTAACATTCCTGCCGTTTCTGGATATGTGGTGGTTGTCCGATGCCGTATTGCACCCAATACTACTCGCATTCGTGCTACCGCTCACACTGTATGCCTTATTACCAGCCAGAGCGAAACATGGTTCGAATGGTCCTCTAAAACTGGCCATACCAGGCCTGATGTTGCTCTTTGCGGGCGTTTTCATGGAGCAAACCTTAGCCGAGAAGATTTTTACGGTGGTAGGGGCGTTATTACTGGCCGTGGCTCATCTAAAGAATATCATTCTCAGCCGTAAGTTTCGGCAACAAGAGCAACTAGTCTGATCAATCAGATTTAAGCACAGCTTGCGCAAAGGCCGTGAACTTCAATAACCTGTTGCTGAATACGAAAGTTGTGTTTAGATACTTTGTCTTCGACGAGCGCGGATAAGTCTGGCTCATCCATCTCTTTCACTGTGCCGCAATTCTCACATATCAATAATTGAAAATGGTGAGTATGCTCGGGGTGAGGGCAGCCAATATAGGCATTAAGTGATTCTATCCGGTGGATGAATCCGTGCTGCAGCAGAAATTCAAGTGCACGATAGGCCGTGGGTGGTTTCGCCGATTTATCCAGTTGTTGTAGTTGCTCAAGAATATCGTAGGCCTTGATGGCTTGGTGATTTTCCCAAATTATTCGTAATACACGCTGTCGAATGGGTGTAAATCTCAGCCCTTGCTGCTGACAAATCGCCTCCGCAGAGGCAATGGCAGTATCAATACATAGCTGATGATCATGTGGCATGAATCGTAACCTGAAATTAGTTCCAATCCCAAATAATAGGGCGTTGATAGAGGGTAAAGTATAGCATTAATTTAATGGGTTCTGGCTTCAGCTGATGCAGCAATTCGGCATAGTTCTCCAACTGTTTTTGATACAGTGCTTTCTGAGCCAGAAGAAATTCATCTAGTGGTAAATTATCTTTATGTGCGGTTTTGTAATCAACAATCCATCGAGTCCCATCATCATCAACATAGGTCCGGTCGATGATGTAGTATTTCACTTGCGGATCCTCTTTGCGTTCAATCGCCAGCTCAGAGGCTGATTCCTCATAGCGTTGTAGTATTTGTCGACCAGTAGGACAATCAAGTGTCAGTCGCAGATGCTCAATGACTTCGGACACACCCTTGCTGAGTTCCGATTGATTTACCCCCTCAGCGGCGAGTAATTGACTAATTAGCTCAGTTCTCTGTTCAATATCTGCGATTGACCAACTGCTTATGTTATCAGCAACGATTTCCAGCCAGCGGTGCACCACAATACCGACAGCTCTGCGGTATAGCGAGGCATTGGGGAAGTCATCCAATCCTGATGGATTCATGGGGATCTGCATGGATGGTGTATTTTGGATCAGTGCTCTGCTGAGATAGTTATCCGTGGTTGCCCGGCGATACAGGCGATTATCACTAGTCGTCTCATTCTCTGCTGCAGAGACTTCAGTCATCTCATCCTCGGATGTAGGATTGCCCATTGGCCAATCGAGCGGTTCATTCAAAGTCGGCATGAGGTCAGACAATAATGAATTATGGCTTGGTTTCAACTCGCCCTCTTTGAGGGTATGTGATGTCGTCAATATCAGCTTTGATTTGGCTCTGGTACAGGCAACATAAAGTAGTCGCTTACGCTCTTGCTCTCCACGCTCACTGTGAATGTCTTTCAGGTAGTTGTAGTTTAACCGATCATCCTGCTCATTGATTGACATGGGTGACATTAACAAGCCGTCGGCAGTGGTCATCCAGCGCAAGAGGGTATTGCTATCATTCGCTCCGCGAGCGCCAATACTCGGTACAATCACAGTATCAAACTGCAGACCTTTGGATTTATGGATGGTCATGATTTGCACCCGGGCATCGGCCTCAGGATCGGGCGGTGCATATAATCGTTCAAGGGCATAATTTAAATCATTGCTAACCACCATCTGTCCAGCGATACTAATGTCACTCAGCATACTAAAAAACATTTGAGCAGCGTCCAGATCTGACCTCGATTGCAAATAAACAGGGCCATCAAGTGATAGCCAAAGTCCTTCAAGAGTGTCGGTAATGGTTCGGCTTCGCACCTGTGCCAGCCACGGCTTAATGGTCGCCAATAAGGTTTGCAGTCTCGCAATACCATCGGCCGATAATTGAGTGCATATCAGTTCATTGTCTGCATTGGCGATGATCTGACTACCCGAGTGACCTGCAATAACCTCAAGATCTTTGAGCATCAGGCCACACCAGGGAGCCCGCAATATGGCTAACCAGGCAACACGATCGGTGGGATCTTGCAGGGCGCGCAGTAACATTTTCAAGTCGCTAATTACCGGACGACTGGCTAATGATTCAATTTCTGTTGCCTGAAAGGGGATATTCCTCGCCTGAAGCTCAGGTAGAATATGCAATAGATGATTACGACTGCGCACCAAGACTGCGATATTAGTGTCCTGATCAGCATGAAACTGTGTCGAGACAGTTTGGGCAATATAGTCCGCTTCCTGGGCCTTATCCTCAAAGAACAAACAACTAACATCACCCGGCTGCTCGATATGAAACGCATCTGATTCGGAATAGGTGACAGCGCCCCGATAGATATCCTGTTGCTCAGGTAAGATGCGACGGAAATGATCATTGACCCAATTCACAATGGTATGACTTGAGCGAAAATTGACTCGCAACTTCAATGCTTCTAGTTTTATGTTGCCTATGCCATTCTGGACTGCTTGCAGAAACAAACCTACATCAGCTTCTCTGAAGCGATAAATTGATTGCATGGGGTCGCCCACCAAAAACAACGTTCTGCCATCATTGGGTTGCCACTCCTTGATTAATTTTTCCAGCAGGATATTTTGTGACTGTGAAGTATCTTGAAACTCATCAATCAGAATGTGCTGAATTTGATAATCCATGATCAACGCCAGATCAGTATTCTCAATATCCAGAGCCTCACTCGCTCGGATAGCAACCTCCTGAAAATCAAGCCGGTCGCGTTCGGTGAATATCAGGCGTAGCTGTCCGAGGGCTAATTTCAAACAACGGATTAAATCAGACAGATGTTGCCATTCGCTTTCGGTAAATTCAGGACTCGGTAATTGACTAACCCGAGTGAAAAACGCCTCGCGTGGAATGAGTTCTTGAGCCAGTTCGGTTATTTGTGCCTTTCTCTCTTTGAATAAGGCTTTTTCGTCATCCCCGACCCCATCACTTACTGCAGGAAATCCGCGGGTCTTATTGAAACTAGCAAGCAGCGCTTTATTTCCCGCTTTCAGAAGCCACGCAGAAATATCGCGCCAGTCATTAACATTCGCTAATGATAAGGATTCGAGAGTGTATGACTCATCCGAGTGATATTTCGCCTTGAAGTATGTATCCACGCCCGAAGCACGGAGTATTTCCAAGGCATAATTAGCCAGTGTATTAATGCGTCCAATTTCACTTTGGTTGAGCATATCATGAAGATCGGACATTTCATCTTCGATGACCTTTACCAGACTGTCTTCAATATACTGGCGAAACTCAACCTCGAAACCCTGTTTATTGATTCGGCTCGTCCACTGATCTCGACATTTCAGCATCTCAATGAGCAGGGTCTGTGCCCGAGTGCGATTACCATCTAAGTGGAGTAGGTAGTTCGCGACCGCATCACCATGATCATCATCGTCAAGCAAACCAAGAGTTCGCTCTGCAGCCATTTGATAAAGCGATTCAGCATCCTCGACAGTTTTGATATCAGCACCTAATCCAGATAGCGATGGCATGCGTTTGACTAGCGTGCTGTTAAAACTATCAATGGTTTGAATCTGTAATCGTTGTGGATTTTTGAGAAGTTGCCACTGCAGACGCTCGTCGCTGTTGAGCACCTGTTTTGCAAGTCGCCAGCTAGTATGATCCGGCTCATTGGCAGGTTGTGATGAATGCTTGGCTTTGTTTAACGCATGAATGATCCGCTCACGCATTTCACTTGCTGCTTTACGAGTGAAAGTAATCGCCAATACCGCCTCGGGCTGGTCGACTTTAGCTAACAAGGCAAGGTAGCGCTGTGTTAGTAGCTCAGTTTTACCTGAACCGGCAGGGGCCTGCACGATAAATGAGGTGCCGGTGTCGAGTGCACGCTGGCGTTGAGGTGCATCGAATACCTGTGTCATGATACTTGCTCCAATTCAGCACGCTCATTGATATCTGCGATGCGACATACGCCCAGTAAGTCACAATACTTACAGGTATTTGTATCTTTGGGATTAATTTCAGCAAGGCCACTGGCATAACCACTGACGAGATTCGTTAAGTCATTATGCCAGATAGGTACTTGTTCTTTGATGGTCTCAGCTTCGGTATCGAACTTGTTTGTGGCGAATGCGGAGCGCATTCCGGGTAATGCCTTGGAGTGCTCTGTTATGCCACTAAATTTGCATTCCTGATAGCGCACTATGCCATATACTATGGCACTAATATCGGACTTTTCTTGATCGAGAATACAGGCATACAGTGGCATCTGTGGCTCTGTAGGCCGCGCCCCAAACCAGTCTCTGACATTGGTGGTACCGGTTTTATAATCAATGATTATTCGCTCACCATTTGCCAACTCATCAATCCGATCGATAGTTAATTTAATGGTCATATTAGCGATGGTGTAACGGTGACTCTGCTCACTACCCACAACGGTAAACGGTTCACGTTGAGTTTCTTTCTGTAGCCATTCATTAATCAGGCGTTTGAGTCGTTTGAACTCGATCGCTTTGGCTTCGCGAATGAGTAGGTGGTGTTTTTCGGCATTTATTTGTTCAATATGTTGTTGAATAAGTCCATCCAACGCATTTTGAAAAGACTCAGTATTTAACCGTTCAATAAGATTATCGTAGCTGTTATCAAGCAGTTCACGCCAGACAACTTCTAACAGGCTGTGTACCAACCTGCCTTTATCCATACCATCCAGATCGGTAACAGGTTTATCGGGATCTTGGGCTGAAAGTCGGTGGTGTACGAAGGCACGAAACGGACAGGTGGCCATTTCTTTTAGCAGATATGAGCCACCTTTGAGCCGAGTGTCATTCAATGGCGTGCCATGGTTATCTTCTTGAATATCCCAGCTGAAGTGGTGTTTCAGTTTAAATAAATCGCTTTGTTGAGTATGCACTTCAGCGGCTTTATCGACATTGGTTTTTGCCAGGTGTTCGATAACAGGACTCACGCCGGCATTCGACTCTCCAGAATCATTGACGTGACTGAAAGTGATGGTATCTGATAGCGATGACATGGATTCATATTGCTCCATGCTGAGGAGTAACTCGCGTTCAGGATTTGCACTTGGCATATTCAACTGCTTCTGCATTTGATAGGGCAGAAAAGGATTAGGATTAGCCTTCGCCGGCCATAACTGATTATCGACACCGATCATTCGAATATGATTAAAGGGGATACTCTGTGCTTCAAATAGCCCCACAATTTGGATTGGACAATGACCCGTTTGTGGCTGAAATAATCTGGCATGTAACTGTTGCTTGAGTAAATAGAACCAGTCCGACCAGTTCATTTTGTGTGTGATGACATCAAAGCCAGCAATGGCTGCCAGCACCTTGTAGAGTGCCTCTTTAGTCTGATAATCAGCGCTGGATAGACCACTCTCAACGGCAAATGAGACATCAAGTAACCATTGGGTAACAAGATTCACCCACTCAGATGCACTGCGGCGGGTTTTGATATCTAGTGTGGCGAGTGACTGAAACAGTTCGATGATTTCTGTCATTTCAGCACGTTGATTCTCATTGAGCTCTGGGAGAATGATTGCATCAATGCTGCCCAGCTTCACCTCTGCTAATCGACTGTCTTTTAGTTGGCGGATGAATGGTGTTAAAGTCTGGCTTTCACTTGCTTTGCCAAGATATCGCGACTGAGCCAGATGGATCATTTCATGCTGAGTAATGCTTGAACTTCTCAAGCTCAGTAACAGCAACAAGTCCTGCACCAGAGAATAATCCGTTAAAGGGAGTGCCAGAGAGATATCAAAGGGGCGCGAGGGCTGATGCTCAGGATCGAGCCAATAGTCCGATTGGAACACTTTGGAGAATGCTCGCCGAATAAGCTCTCGATACTGCTCAAGCTCAGGCACAATAATCGCCAGTCTCTGGTTTGAGTCTTGGTCGAAATGCGTCTTGGCCCACAGCGCCGTTTGCTGTAGCTCAGTTAGAGCATCATTAAATTCGAGACGCGTTTGCTGCGCTGTGTGCTGTGATTTAGCCGGTGTAGAAAACTCAATGCCTGATGATTCAAACTGTTCGATGATTTGCTCTTGGGCGGGGGTAAATTGCTGAAATCCGAGCAGCATAATGTGTGAATTGAGGTTGAGTAACTCTCCAGAGCCGTTTGCTAACAATTGCAGTAGGTAATGCTGTAGTTGATAGGGCGCGATTAAATGATGCTCTGTTAGATAGAGATCCAGTGATTGATACCAGTGCCGGAACTGGCGGGTTTCAAGACGATAGTCAAACTCTGGGTTTTCATCCAGTTCCTCTGTTTCAAGCCAGTCGTTGAGTATCTCAGCTGCACGATAGACTTTTTTGCTCGCCAATGGCACGTTCAAAAGTGGGTCGCCACTCGCCTCAATTTCTCTTTGCCAGAGATATAAACACTGATTCTTGGTAAGCAGTAGTGGCGCATTTACTGACGACATCATTTGCAGTCGTTCGACACAATCTTTGATCCAATCCTGCCAGGTGAGGATGTTGGCTCTGTACCATACAGAGTCAGTCTGCTGCTCGCGATACGCTTGATGGAGATAATCCGCTTGACGGTTACTGGCGGTGATCACCAGATGACCCTGTCGCAGGTGGTTGAGCGTTTCAAAATGGCTAGCTGTTTTCGTCCTTGTCATTGATTATTGTCAACTGCTCATAGGTTAAAATTTGCGTGGGATTCGATGACTTCTGAGTCGTCGGCCTGTATGATCATCCTAGCATATCTCAGGCCTAATTGACTGTCAGTGGAGCATAAAAATTGAGTACATTATTCGTTAATAAACTCACTAATATCGATTTCTCGTTTCTACACCCTTATCAGGGCTTAGTCGGCGAAAGTTGGTTATTGGATATACAGCTCAAGGGAAGTCTGAACGAAGAGGGAATGGTGCTTGATTTTGGTCTGGTTAAAAAAGCCGTACGTGATTATGTCGATACATCAATCGATCATTGCTTGGTTGTCCCCAAGGATTATGAGGGATGTGAGCTGAGCGAGAATGATGGGCGATTAACCATCGATTTTACCCTCGCTGATGGCCGCTCCATCAAACATACTAGCGTAGCCTCAGCAGTCTGTTTACTTGAGGCCGATGTAGTCTCAACAGAAACCGTCAGGACAAATATATTGCAGGCTCTGGCTAAGGTAATACCGGAAAACGTGGAAGAATTAGATATTCAGCTCTATCCGCAACCGGGACTGGACTTGTTCTACCGTTATTCTCATGGTCTGAGAAAGCATCAGGGCAATTGCCAACGAATTGCCCATGGTCATCGTAGTGATCTGAAAGTTTTCATTGACGATCAAGAAGATGTCAAATGGCGTAATTATTGGTTTGAACACTGGGAAGATATCTACATCGGCACGCGTCATCATGTTGTTGATGAGTCTGATTCTCATCTGCATTTTCAGTATGAAGCAGAGCAGGGCACCTTTGAGTTGTCACTGCCTAAAGCAGTTTGCTATTTGATCGATAACGAGTCTACGGTTGAGAACATTGCTCAGCATCTAGCGGATGAAACCGCCAAGCTCAACCCCGGTAAACAGGTCAAAATCATGGCGTTTGAGGGAATCGGCAAGGGTGCTATCGCGACAGCTTTGGCATCTTCTCAATAATACT
>CAXRAF010000046.1:0-11815 GCA_964228485.1 Alteromonadales bacterium
ACGTCGTCTAAATAACGACAAAATGAATACAGACGTGTGGCATTCTCGGCCGCTTGTTCACCTAAAAAGAATCGCGCCCAGTAAAATGAACGTCCATTGTTTCGCAAAACTTCGTTAGAGGTAATACAGTCTGTAGCCTTCTCCAGAATGATGTTGTGAGCATTCATATCAAGCTACCTCTCTTAATTTTATTATTTTTTCACGTATGATATTTTCGACTACCTTTGCTGAACTCAGCACACCCGGCACACCCGCTCCGGGGTGGGTCCCTGCGCCAACAAAGTACAGGTTGTCGATATGCGGATCTTGGTTGTGGTATCTGAACCAGGCCGACTGTCTGAAAATGGGGGCAATCGAGAATCCCGCACCATGGGTCGAGCGATAGTCCTGTTTAAACTCTTGTGGAGTCATGTAAAAGTCAGCGGTTATTGTTTGCTCCAATTCAGGCATTATGGTGTCACTGAGTGCCTTAACAATTTGGTCTCTCAATAATGGACCATCACGCTCCCAGTCGATATTGGTGGCCTGAAGATTTGGCACTGGGCAAAGAACATAAAAACTGTCACAGCCCTCTGGAGCAAAACTTGGATCCGTGGCCGTAGGACGGTGCAAATACAGCGAGAAATCCTCACTGAGTTGGTCTGCGGTAAAGATGTCATGGAGTAATTCTTTGAACCGCTCGCTCAGCCAAATGGTGTGGTGTGCGATATCGGGATATTGTTTCGTGGTGCCAAAATAAAGCACAAATAAACCCATGGAATATTGCGTCATACTCTCAGGGATGATGCGTTTGGGTTTGGTTGCATAAGGCGAGGAACGATCGAGCATCTCACGATAGACTGTCGGCGGATCAGCATTACATATCACATGGTTTGCTTGAATAACTCGCCCATCACTGAGATGAACGGCATTAACCCGATCACCTTCCAAGGTGATCTGTCCAACATCCTGACCGGTGAGAATGTCAATGCCCTGACGCTCCATCAATTTACGCATCTCTGACACCAGTTTACCCGTACCGCCCATGCAAAAATGGATGCCCCACTCTCTTTCAAGATAGTGGATCAGACTATAGATTGAAGTTGTGGTGAATGGGTTTCCACCGACCAGCAGGGGTTGTATCGACAATGCTCTGCGCAGCAAAGGATGTTTTATATACTTGGCAACCATTTGGCTGACCGTTCGATATGCTCCCAGTTTTAGCAGTGCAGGTATTTGTCGTACCATGGTCAGAAATTTGTGAAATGGCTTATCAGCTAACTCAGTAAATCCGACGTTAAAAATTTCGTGGGAGTGACTCACCAGCTTGTCATAACCATCGACATCAGCCGGACTGAATTGCGCAATTTGTTGCTTCATCTTATCCAGATCATGACCATAATCGAAGTTACGTCCATTGTGGAAGTAAAAGCGATACCATGGCTCAAGGTGTTTGAATATCAAGTGGTCGTCTATGTCCTCATCAAAGAGTTCATAGAGCTCAGTGAAGAGAAATGGTGCTGTGATTACAGTTGGACCGGCATCGTGTGTGAAGCCGTCTTTTTTAAAAACCTGGGCTCTGCCGCCGATCTCATCGAGTCGTTCGATTAATAACACTGACATGCCTAATGCCCGACATCGCAAAGCACTGGCAATACCACCGAAACCACCACCAATCACCACGACATCGGTACTCATGTCGGCTGAACCAGGAATGTGCTCGACATTACTCATTTTGCAACCACCCGAATCTGTTGCAAATAACTGATCATTGGCATCAGGCTCTCACTGATGTGATTAGGCAAGGATAATATCGTCTTATCGATGTCATTGATCATGTGGTTGAGTCGCGCACATGTGTTGTGGATAGCTTCAGATTCAATGATCTCATGCTTCCAGAATGAAAATTGACTGTCCGAGCGAGTCTCGTACCAGTCTAGAAATTCGTTGTGTTGTTCCATGACCACCTGTGCCACATAACTGACAATCACGGCATTAGGCGCACCGCGTTTTAAATCAGAAAAACTGTCTTCGTGGCCGTCATCGATCATAACATTCTGTAAATCGTTGGCCATCTGATAAGCAAGACCCACTTTTGTGAATAGCTCTGAGAGT
This sequence comes from Alteromonadales bacterium, assembly GCA_964228485.1. Classification (GTDB taxonomy): domain Bacteria; phylum Pseudomonadota; class Gammaproteobacteria; order Enterobacterales; genus CAXRAF01. Next base: position 2,095 of record CAXRAF010000046.1, read on the forward strand.
GGCTTGATGAGTGTCGTTTCACCGGCCATGTGCAAGGGACCAAGCACGGATGCCTTCAGAAGTGGGGTCGTTTTCTCAGTGACAATCCGATCATAGGTGAACCAGTCGAGCACTGGTTTTCGATCAAACTCTCTGGCCTGACCCGCGCATAGGGTCGCCATGGCCTCTGCAAGTGATGCTATTGCCATCGCAGAAGCTTTTGAATCATTAAATGATTTCGCAGCTGCTTTGAATGATTGAGCAACAAGCCAATCACCCAGACACAGTGCCTTGTCTGTACCAAATTTCAGCCAGACTGATGTCTGACCGCGTCGCATCGTATCTTTATCACAAATGTCATCATGGACAAGAGAGGCATTGTGCATTAGCTCAACAGCTACGGCCCAGTCTAGTGATGGCTTAACAGGTAACTCGAGTGCCTGTGATAGTAGAAGTGAGGTCAAACCTCTTAAGTGTTTACCTGGTCGTTCGAAATGTAATTTTGTTTCTTCGTGTAACGGATGATGCGGTTTAGGAATGGTTGTTTGAATACTTGAGATTAATTTTTCTAATAGGTGTTTGTTTGTCAGGTTATGATGAGTGACAAATTGTTTATTTTTATTGTTATTTACATCAGGATTTCTCACCTGTAACTCCAAGAGCTGATGAGCGCCTGCACAAGGCAGGCACTCATGTGACCAGATTAGGCGTTATCTTGAGAACTGCTAGAAGTAGCTGCTGCCCAAATGATTACACCGAATGCAATTTTGTTAACAAAATCTGCAAGGTTGTAGATGATGTTTAACATATTGGCATCACCACCACCGGCGTATCCATATAGGTAGCCTAATGGATAAATGGCCCAACCGAATGTAACAATGATTCTCAATGCTGAGAATGCTTTCTTAGACGCGGCTGTACCTTCAGAGGCGTTAATCTTGCTTGCTTCACCTGCGAAGATTTCGTAGATGATGTAGAACCAAGCAGCACAAGATACAACAAACATAATCCAAGTAGTGTTAGAAGCACCACCGTCTAGCTCGCCGACAAAACCAGTAATTAACATTACCAGTGAAGCAATGAGTAATTTCCAGAACAGTGCAGCGCGAACAACAGCGATAGCTGCCAGGATTAAGTAGAACTCTGCTATCTGTAGAGGTACTGTGAGTAACCAATCTACATATCTGAATGTAGTAGGACTCTCACCGCTTGAAACCCAAACGCCTCTCATATAGAAGTAGTGGATCGCGGCAATACCTGTAACCATTGCTGCGACGGTTAATGATGTTTTCCATTTCCCAACAGCACGGTCACGCTCGACTGTGAAGAAATAGGTAGCTGCTACCATAGCAGCGGATATGATCCAGAATGTAACCCCAACATAATCGTTAGGATTTAGCATGAGCATTTTATCCATTATCTTCGATTCTCCTCGAATTTTATTATTGAGCTAGTTCTTACGAACTATCGGAGAAATCGAATATACTATAATTTAGAATACTTCATTCTAATAAATAGAATTTTATTGATTTTATTGGAATTTTTTTTGCCGAATTATGACATTCTTGAAACATGTACATTTTCAGTTACATTTTACCTATTTACACGAACGTTAGCCTGTGAAGTTATGCGATTGAGCTGTGTTGCAAGAAAATGCCAATAATAACGAGTCGGACTATCTCAACAGGTAATGCCCACCGCCTGTTTTCTAGAATTAATCCGAGTGAGAAGCAACTGCCATAGATGATGACACCATAAGAGAGTATTTCTAATGTTGTTATGGCCCTACTCTGCAGCATGAAATATCCCAGACCTATGATGATCAGCAACAGGTTAGATAAGGCATAGGCTTTGATAAATGGTGATAGTTCAGTATCAAATTTTTTAAAAGTGGTTATGTTGAACGGCTGATGCGGGTATTGCTCTGACACATCTTGTGGACGCCAACCGGTTTTAGCAAACCATAGACCCACCTTGTCTGACCATCGCTTGGTATACCATGTATCTTTCATCAACAGGGCATAATGATGGAGGTTGGTCCAGACTGGATTCCAGCTACTCAGTGGTTTTCTGATACCATAGACGCAAGGTGTTTCAGCCTGCTCTTCTTGGAATGTACCAAACATCCGATCCCAAATAATAAACACACCGCCATAGTTTTTATCAATGTACTGATCATTAATAGCATGATGCACGCGATGATTAGATGGTGTCACGAACCAGTTTTCATACCAGCCAAGCTTTGGGATATGACGGCTGTGAACCCAAAATTGGTATAGCAAGTTGAGTGCAGCAACGGTTGCCATTTGTACCGGTTCAATACCAACCAGAGCCATCGGCAGATAAAAAATCCAATTTAACAATGAACCCGAGCTCTGGCGTAAGGCTGTTGTCAGGTTGTACTCTTCACTGGAATGATGGACTACATGCGCGGCCCAAAACAGGTTACGCTCGTGGCTTATGCGATGGTACCAGTAGTAAAAAAAGTCATAGCTGACGAAGGCGACAACCCAGGTTATGCCATTAACAGGCAGTTCTGTTACTGCCCAGTTTTGATAAACGTAGTAATAGACCGCCACCGGTGCAAGACGCCAAAATATGATGGTTACACGACTGAATATACCGGCGTTAAGACTAGAGATTGAATCGTTCATACGATAATAACCGGTGCCACGATAGCGATCGACAGCTAATTCCATTGCGATTAAAACAATGAAGAAAGGTATGGCAAACAGAATTAAGTTCATCGTAATGTGAAGTAGTACCGTGTTTATTTACCGATAGGGCATATAATTTAGATATATCCGAAGAGTATAGACAAGTGGTTTGGTCATGTCGATTCGATAAAATCAGCTCATATGAAGCTGCCATTTAGAACAAGAGAACACCTACATGAAAATGAGAGACATCAGTAGCTTGAGTGCCGCCGAGGAAAAAGAATTCATCGACAGAATCCCCTACCTTAAAGAACTTAAGCTAAGTGACTACGGGCAATTCAACCTGATGTTGGCGCACAGTAAGCTAATTACGCTCAATCCGGGTGAGGTATTACTGCATAAAGGCAAGGTCGGTAAAAAGATTTATTTTTTAGGCAGCGGCCACTTAGATGTATTTTCTGAGGCCAAACCTGGTAACAAGGCACTCAATCAGTTAACCACGGGTGAAATTATCGGTGCTTTGAGTATTATCAATGATCAGCCTAGAACAGCAACTCTGGCGGCATCAACTGGCTTCGCTGCAGAGAAAACTCAGGTAATTGCCACTGATTTCAGAGTGTTTGGTGACTTGCATGATTTTTCTGAGATCAAATTACAGACCAAGGTGAGTTTATTGCGAGTAGTGATCAATAATATCCGCTTCAAACTTGCTAAATATCAGGCGCAATATCCTGAGCACCGGCTGGCTAAAAAACAGCATAGTGTCGATCGTTATACGGGTGAAAGTAATACAGCTGAAGAATTAGACAGCCTGGCTGGTCAGGCCTTTGTACTGACTCATCTACTCAATAGCTGGAACAAAGAAACGGATTCTTCGGTCGAAGTGCCTCAAATAGAGGTCAAGGTCAGTAACAAAGATAAAATACTTGGCTTTTTTGGCAAGAAACGGGCCTAGTCATTACTGCTTAGATTGTCTAGTTAGCTGGACTAGATTGAGTTAACGACCGACTTAGGTCGATCTGCCATAGCTGCCTGCTCTGGCGTGCACAGTGGCAAATGAACACTGAATTCTGTACCCCTTCCGATGATACTCTGCACCTTAATGCTTCCTTGCATGTTTTCAACCAGTCGCTTGACGATGGATAATCCTAAGCCAGTACCATTGCTATTAGATTTTGAGGTATGTAGTGGCTTGAAGATCAATCCTATTCTACCTTGCTCAATACCTTCTCCGTTATCATCCACTGTAACAACAACATCATCATCACGACGATAAACGGACACATTAATCACTGGTTCAGTCGTATCTTGAAGCGCATCAACGGCATTGTTTACCAGATTAATTACTACCTGTTGCATAGCGGTGGGCTCAGCAAGCGCCATATAGTGCTCGTGATATTTCAGATTGATGGGTATGTTTTTGTTCTTATGTAATTCTTTTAACATATGCACCGTCTGCTCACACAAGGTAGTGATATCCTCAGGCTGTAAGTCTATTTTATTACCCGTCATTTGAGTGGTCTTTTTCATGGAGCGCACAATATTCTCAATGCGCTGTGCACCGTCTTTGATATCTTTTAGACCATTGGCTAATTCATTATCGCTTAACTTGCCAGACATATGGGCTAGCTCTAATAGGTGAATTCTGCCGGTAACAATCGTTAATGGGTTATTAATTTCGTGTGCAACGCCAGCAGCCAGTTCGCCGATTGATGCAAGACGGGTCTTAATGGTCGCGATTTCCCGTGCTGCTTTTAACTGGAAGGTGCGCTTCTTATATTCGGTAATATCACGAATAAAGCCGGTATAAACAATCTTGCCGTTAGGCTCCAGTGATTTGGCAATATAAAGAATGCAATGCTTAAGCTCATTATTCTGGGTGAAGATATTAACTTCTCGTGAAGAGCCAATAATGTGATTAACGCCAGTTTCTCTGTGCCGTCGAATGTAGTCATCATGCTCTCCTCTGATTGACTTAGGCACCAGCATAGAGACATTTTTTCCTAGCACTTCCTCCCGTTTGTATCCCCAGAGTGCTTCGGCACTATCTGAAAAATGTGTGACGTTATTAAATTCGTCGATCCTTACAACTGCATCCGGCATACTCTCAAGTACATTCTGATAATTATCCTTGTGTCTTATAATGTCTTTCAGAAAGTTACCAATTTTTCTCTCCATTGGCAGATAAATAATCAATACTAGCAGGAACGTAATCCCGATCATGATTGCAATTTCAGCATGCACAAATTGCAGGATATCCTTCATCTCAGATGAAGAGGCTTTCTGTAAAGTGGTAACAGCATCATCTAATCGAATATAGGTATACTCTAGCCGCTCGAGTAAATTATTAACTTCAGCAGTGGTGAGCGTTTCATCAAAAATAGCCATGGCGTCTGAAGCGTTCTCTCTGACCAGAGCATTAATGTTCGGACTGCCTTCTGAGTAGGCACGGTTCAATACAATATCGATACCATTTGAGTGTTGGGCGTTGAGGAATCGCTGATTGGCAAGTAACTCATCGGTGATCAGTTGCAAAGATTCTCGGTTACTCGGCGTATAGCCTGATACCAAGATTTTTTCCATTGCCTGAGTGAGGGCTGATTGTTTGCCTGCCAAATTAAGTATTTTGGCATCGTAGAGTCTTTGGTTGATTGATTGGTCTAAATAATATGACAAAAGTAATAGCGCACCAATGAGTATTGATATCAATAAGATCAATCGTACCCTGAGCGTGCTTACTAAGTTCACACTATTTGCCATAAGAGATTTTTACCACGGATTGTTTGTTAGACCTTCTCTGATTAAGTCTAGGTGATAAATAATCATTGGCAACGCCTAAGATGTTACATTTTAATAATTAACTGATAATCACAGGTGAGTCTTAATTTTATTCAGTAGGGATGTCTGGAAGATGGCAAAACAGAATTTTATTCTTTATATTGTGTTTTTTCTTAACTTTTTATTTAATACACTTCATATTAACTAATATTGTTATTTGGTAGAGGCTTTCATGTTAAAATCTTCAACTGTAGAACTAGATGGTACCGACAAGGCCATTCTTAATCTGTTACAAAATGATGGCAGAATTACGAATAATGAGTTGGCTAAAAAAGTTCACCTCTCGCCACCGGCGACACTCGCAAGAGTGAAGCGACTCGAGCAGGATGGTTACATCAACCGATATGTCTCCATCTTAAACCGAGAGAAAACCGGTCACGATACTATCTGTTTTATCTCGGTGAGTTTGGAGCTTCATCAACCAGACAAGTTACGACAGTTCTTCGAGGCGGTCAGACAAATTCCGCAAGTGCAAGAATGTCACCACTTAACGGGGCTGTCCGATTATCTGCTTAAGGTGGTTCTCAAAAATAACCGGGAAATGGAAGATTTTATTTCCAACACACTACTACCTATGCCCGGAATGTCGCGTGTGCAAACGAGTGTGGTACTAAAGGAAATTAAATCGAGTACAGCTATCCCACTCTGACGACTGATGGTGGGATCGAGGATATATTATGAAGTATCGATCAGACCATTTTGAAACCAATACAATCCATGCCGGAAAAATCCGCGATCAACAATTTGGCGCATTAACCTCACCAATCTATCAGACATCAACATTTACCTTTGATACGGTTGGACAAGGTAGTCGTCGATTTGAGGGGGAGGAATCTGGATATATTTATGGCCGCCTCGGGAATCCGACATTAACTCAGTTAGAACAAAAGATGGCGGTATTAGAGCAAACAGATGATGCAGCCGTATTCGGCTCAGGCATGGGCGCTATTAGTTCAACCTTGTTGGCTAACTTAAAAGCAGGTGATCACTTGCTCACAACTAAGGCACTCTATGGTTGTAGCTTCGCCTTATTCAGTCACCTATTTCCGCAGTTGGGAATCGAGGTGAGTTTTGTAGATTTTGATAAGCAGCAAACTATCACTGAGGCTATTCAGGCAAACACAAAAGTTATCTATTTTGAAACACCGATCAATCCAAACCTGGACGTGATTGATATCGCCTTGGTGGTTCGAGTCGCCAAGCGACACAAGCTCATCACTGTGGTTGATAATACCTTTATGTCGCCGGCACTGCAGACACCATCAGAACTGGGTGTTGACCTGATTATTCACAGCGCCACAAAATATCTTAATGGCCATGGTGATGTGGTTGCCGGTATTTGCTGCGGTTCACAGGAACAAATCGAGAAAATTAAGTTGACGACACTGAAAGACATGGGCGCAACTTTGAGTCCGAATGATGCCTGGCTGATCCTCCGCGGTCTTAAAACACTTCATCTGAGGGTCGAACGCCACAATCAGAATGCTCAGCATGTTGCGGAATACCTGCAACAACATCGACATGTGCGTCAGGTGTATTATCCGGGTCTGCCATCGCACCCTGGATTTAAATACATTGGCACCCAAATGAAAGGTGCAGGCGGTGTGATTGCATTTGAATTAACCGGCAGCAAACAACAAGCCGTTGAATTCATGAATGCACTCAAGATGTGTATTATTGCAGTCAGTCTCGGTGATGCTGAAACCCTGATCCAACATCCCGCCACCATGACTCATTCAACCTACACTGATGAGGAGCGAGAAGCCGCAGGTATTACCGACACACTGATCCGAATTGCCGTTGGCCTCGAGCATGTTGATGATATCGTCAATGACCTCGAGCAAGCGCTAGATATTGCCTTTGAAGAAAAACTGAGCGACTTTCCAATTCCGGCCTGACGGTTTGGCTCAGACCATACTTGCCAAAGTATTGATGAAGCGCTGCATTTGAGTTGGTGTGCCCAGGGACAGGCGATTCCAGCCATAACCGAGGTTCATATCGCGCCCGACACGGATCCCCTCTGCAAGCATGGCTCTTTGGTAGGCTTTTAATTCCATCGTGATCTCATGAATCAGGAAATTGCCTTGTGAAGGTATGTACTTCAGACCCAAATTTGTGAGTCCTTCCTGAGTTATCTTTTTCGCTTCTTCATTGCTCTGTAATGACGCCTTCTGAAACGCCTCGTCTTTAAGTGAGGCCCTGCCCGCCTGTATGGCTGGTACATTCACAGACCAGCCTGAGTAATGTCGCCTAATCTCTTTAATCACAGACTGACTACCTAGTCCATATCCCAGCCGCATCCCCGCCATGGCATACATTTTGGAAAAGGTACGAGCAACGATGAGATTCTCATAGCCCTCATTGATTAACTGTGTACAGCTCTGATAATTGGGCTCCGTCACTAACTCATGGTATGCCTCATCGATAATGAAAAATACATTATCGGGTGCCCGCTTAACCCAGGCGGCAATATCCTTGTAAGGTGATAAGACGCCTGTGGGATTGTTCGGCGTAACAATGTACACCACCACCGGTCCTTTAACCGCTAAACTGGCTTTCTCCATTCCAGACAAGTCAGCGACAAAGTTCTCAAGCATGGGCACTTTAATCTGTGCCATATTGGCAGTTGTGGCGAACCAACTGGCATCACCATAGGTAATGGCCGGCTGTATCAATGTCGCACCCTTGATGGCCTGCTGACGCATAATGGCCTCGAGAATTCCAGTAGAGCCATTTCCTAACGTCACCATCGCCGAATTAAAGCCTTCAATTTCTGCAATTTCTGAACGTAATTGCGCTGCCAGACTATCACCATACCGATGGGCAATCTTCAGTGCCTGCTCAGCGGCAAGACGCGCTTTCGGTGACATACCTAAAGGATTCTCGTTAGAGCTCAATTTTAGTAGTGGTTTAGAGGCATCAGCCAGATAGGCCGACCAAGGCATTATGGTCGCAGTTGCGAGTGTTGCTGAGGATAATAAAAACTCACGACGTTGCATTGCTTGACTCCTGAAGAGGATTTAACAGCACCATATCACAAACCTAACAAAAACAAACCAATGCCGTGATAGATCACTTCATCTTTATTGGCATGTAACGAAGCTGTTGCTCGGAGGCATTCAGTGCAGCTCGAATGGTTTGTAGATCCTCGGCAGATACGATCGGCGCATAGACATTGATTTTCTTTTCTGGCTGCAATGATGTCGCCACCCCATTGCCATCACGACACGCGATACCCGTCGCTGAGTCGCCATATTCATCGCCACGCGCGCGACTGACAACTTTTGAGCAATTTTCGAGTACCTCCAGCTCTTCGTGATCGTCCAACTCTGCCGCCTGTTTAAAGATCAGTCTGCCGCCAAAGTAGGCCTGATTCGGCAATAGTGTAATGGGAGCTAATGAAGCGAGGACATCATAGACTTTGTTACCATCACAGATGACTTGACCGAACTGGTATCTGCCGGCGGGTAACGTTACTGCTGCGAATGGCTTGTTTTGATAACTGAGCGTTCGACGAGAGTTGTGCTCTGTTGCAATGAGTTCAATGTCGAGTGTGCCACATGACAAATTACTGGATACTTGTAATAAGTAGGTAGCGTCAGCTGCCGTCTCAGCATGAAGTTCTGTTGCGGCAGAGACATAAACAAGAAATAGTATAAAAAATTTACTTTTTAGTATTGTCATCATTTTTGTAATGCTCAGATCGAATTTTAGCAAATGTACCCATCTCTACAGCGCGAGCGATGATGGCTTCAATGTCTGACTTTCTATTCATCAGCTCAGAGCGTGTACTCAGAGCAAAATGAAAATGATTGACAGAGGCTGTTTTGTAGGGAGCAACTATGATTTGCTCTGACAGACCTTTTTTTTCGATTTCTGAAAGTCCACTTGATTGAACATGCTCAAAAGCATCAATACGCTTGCGCTGGAGTAATTTAATTTTCTGCTCTAGTGACAGAATAACGACGACCTTTGCTCCTAACTTTTCCAGCGCCGAAATATAAGGTTTATCATTTGCCGTAATCGCAACCGTTTTACCATCTAGGTCTTGAATTTTTGAGAGTCTTGTTCTTTGGTCATTTCTTATGAAGTAGGCATTGGAGGTACTGGTATAACTTGGTTGCAGATAGACGAAATCGCCATTAGCAGGAAAGGTACTTCTCAAACCTGTCATGATATCGATAACACCGGAGCGCAATGAGGTGATACGACGGTTGTAGGTCATGTGTGTTATGGCCAGTTCCATG
>CAXRAF010000047.1:0-4247 GCA_964228485.1 Alteromonadales bacterium
CACCGCAATAAAAAAGCTTTGCATGGCATAACCAAAAGAGCGCTGTTTTTTAGGTAACATATCACCAACAAAGGCGCGAAATGGCTCCATGGAGACATTAATTGAGGCGTCCATAATCCACAGCATTCCGGCGGCAATCCACAGTGTCGGAGAGTTCGGCATGATGATCAAAGACAAGCTGGCGAGAATCGCACCGTAGAGGAAATAAGGCCTTCTGCGCCCCAATTTACCCCAAGTGTTGTCACTCATGTAACCGATGATTGGTTGGACAATCAAGCCAGTGATAGGCGCTGCGACCCACAGAATTGTCATCTCATTGTAGTCAGCACCGAGTGTCTGAAAAATACGGCTGGTATTGCTGTTCTGTAGCGCAAAACCAAACTGAATCCCGAAGAATCCAAAACACATATTCCAAATTTGCCAAAATGAGAGCGTTGGTTTAGTTGTCATTATTATTATCTCCGTTTCGCTTTTAGGACAACGGCGTCATTAGCACCTATCGCGAGATTCAAGGTCTTAGCTGATGAATCAGTCGTTTTATAATTAGTCTGTGTTAGCAATTCTTGCCATTCATCGGGTATTGAGTATGGATCAGTGCCGAGCGTACTGGGCAATTTAAGTGCGGTATTCAGCGGCTTATCAGCAAAATTAACCACAATGACCGCGATTTCGTCCGCTGTGTAACGGATAAAGCTAAACTGCTGCTCAGTGTACTGTTGATTTTCTGCAGCAATATTCAATGAATGTATCTCTTGATAATCCCCCGCAAACACGGCCTCATCGGCTGATACATTAAGTAGTCTTTGATAATAACGCTGCAGATCTGTCTGCCAAGTTGCCAGCTTGGCGCCATCGTAGCGCCCACCATTACGCCAATTTTTAATACTCTCGAGTCCCCAGTAATCAAAAATAGTGGTACGGGTAGATGCACCCCATCCAGCATCACCATCACCAGCCTCACCCAGAGCCTGAGCAAAATAAAGCATGGTCGGACCACGACCAAGAAGTGCCGAAACAACCATGGCTGGTTTTCCTTTCAGTGGGTCACCGGCAAAATCTGGACTCGCGATGCGCTGCTCATCGTGATTCTCGAGGAAATGCACCATATATTGCTCAATGTCTGACACTAAATCGGTGATTGCTACAAGATCTGACGCCTTGGCTTTCTTCTGCATCACCAGTTTCAGTACATCGTATAAGTCAACCTTGTCATATAACACATCCATGCGCCCCAAATGGATGTAATCACGATACAAATCACGGTTATAAACTTCAGCCATTAATAATGCATCAGGGTTCACTTGTTTAATATGAGCGTTCAGATAACTCCAAAATTCTACTGGTACCATCTCTGCCATGTCATAGCGAAAACCGTCGACACCATGGTTGATCCAATACAGGCATATCTCTTTGAATTTGACCCACGAACTTGGCACATCGCGATGCTGCCAATAGGCAAAATGCGCCTTGTTCGACAGCTCGTCATAACCATCAGGTAACCGGTCGAAATCATATGTTCCGTCCGGTTTGACACCATAATTCACTTTGACCGTCTCGAACCAATCATCATGCTTGGGTTGAACACGACGGGCACCATTTCCGGTCCACTTGGCAGGGTTTTCATCAAATAAACCATCGGCTAAAGGATGGCTATCACCGCCCAAAGACACTAGGCCATCGGGTAATACTGGTACTTTGAACGCCTCGCCAACAATGTAGTAAAAGTTATTGTCTCGGTGGTATTCCACGGAAGTGTCGTCGTCTTCACCAAGGTCACGAATACCCTCTGGTTTGGAGATGGACTCATAGCGGCGAGCCACGTGGTTGGGCACGATATCAATCATGACTTTCATCCCCGCCTCATGGGTGCGTTGGATAAGTGCCTTGAATTCCGCTAATCGACTGTCTGGATTCACCGCCAGATCTGGATTGACGTTGTAATAATCTTTAACGGCATAGGGTGAGCCTGCACGTCCTTTTACTACATCCGGGTCATCCTGAGTTATGCCGAATTCACTATAATCGCGGATCACAGCATGGTGAGGCACGCCAGTGTACCAAACATGAGTAGTACCATAGGCTTTAATGGCAGCGAGCGCTTCTGGGGTAAAATCATTGAACTTACCAACACCATTTTCCTCGATAGTTCCCCAAGGCTTATTCGTCAGGTTGTCGTTACCAAACAGACGCGTCATGACCTGATAGATGACGGCTTTATTTGAACCAGCGTAAGGCGTGATTTCTTCAGATGCACTAACAGATCTGGTTTCAATCAGGAATATTAATATGGCTGACAATAATACTGCGATGAATGGTCGGATAGTTGTCATGTCGGAGAGATTCATCGTTAAACTCATTTGATTAGTGTTATTTGTTTCATCATTGCTGACTCATCCAGTTCAATGATGAGTTGCCCGATGGCTTGCTCGAAGCTGTAATTGTCGACTTGCAGTGTACCATTGAGGATTTGCTTTGGCGGTTGAGTCAGGCCGTGAATCACCAGTTTGATTTGTCGCGTTTGGTTAGCGGTATCGAAGCCATCACCTTCTTTAGCTAGATTGATCTGCAACTGCTCTGGCTGATTTTCGGCGCTGAATGTAATCAACTCATAATTCCCGGCGGCGAAGGCATCAGCCGATAAGCCATCATCGTCATACATCTGTCCCTCGGCCTGCGTTATGGAGTCATGATGATAGTAATGAACAATTAACTGGTTTGTTGTATAGGTCGTCAGATTATTCAATTCAGGCACCATTGGTATAAAGGCACCCGCACGGACCATGACCGGTATATCGTTCAAGGTCACAGGTACTTTGACCGTTGCATCACCTTCATAGACGTCATTGTTCCAGAAATTAAACCAATAGCCCTCTGGTAGTAGTACTGAACTCTCGGCGACGCCGGGATCGGTAACGGGTTTGACCAAAAACGCATCACCCCAGAGGTATTGGTCTTTGACAGCCAGCCATTCATCATTCTCGAATAACATGGGTCGCATGAGTGGCATACCAGTTTGCGTGTGCTCGTGCATAAGGGTGTAGTTATATGGCGTTAATTGATATCGCAACTTCACAAAGTCACGCACAATATCGATTATCTCCGGATCTTGGAATACCACTTCAGAGGCCACCTGCTCCTGAGCATGGGGGCGATAAATCGGTTGGAATATGCCGTACTGAGACCATCTTAAATACATCTCAGGTTCAAATCCCTCTGTGCCGGCAAAGCCACCAATATCAGAATGGGTGTAACCTAAACCAAAAAGGCTCATCTGTAGCGTTAACTCCACCTGAGGTTTCAGACCACCCCAACTGCGACTGACATCACCAGTCCAGGGCACAATACCGAACCGTTGGGTTCCGGCAAAACCTGAACGCATCAGAATGAATGGACGATTATTCGGCTGATAAGCGGTCTCAACATCGTAGACTAATTTGGCCCACTCGTGGCCGTAGGCATTGTGTAATACATCCCCTCGAACATACTTACCTGTAGTTTCTAGAAAGTGCTGAATATCATCAGGATGCACTTCCGGCTCACCTAAATCACCCCAGTGTCCCGCGACTTGTTGCTCCGAGAGTCCGAAGTATTGATCAGCGAACCAGTCGCGACCTTTATCACTGAAAATATCTACCAGACCGGTGTTTCCAAAGTAAAAATCATAGCGATAAGGCTCACCATCTTCATTGGTTGCTATCGCACCGGCCTCGACAGCCTCTTGCCACTTATTCGAACTTGATAAAATGAACGGCTCGGTAATTAGAATGGTCTTGATATTGTTCTCTGTAAAGTCACTTATCATCGCTTGTGGATCGGGGAAATCATTTTTATCCCAATCCAAATTGCCCATATGATTGAAGATACTCTGACCGAACCAATATAAATCCAGAATCACAGCATCTGCTGGTAAATCTTTGGCTTGCGTGAGGTTAACGACTTCGGTTACTTCCTGCTGTGTGTGATAACCAAACCGTGAGATAAAGTGACCCAGAGCCCAGCGCGGCAACATAACGGGTTTGCCGGTAACTTCGACATATTCTTCAATCAGATCCGGATAGTTAGTGTCTGCACCGATGATATAGGCCGATCTGCCGCCCACTGCATTAAATGAGAGGATATTCTTGTTCTCTGCGTCGAGATCGAGTTCACCCTTGGCAGTGTTATCAAACAATAAATAGTATTGCTGGCTACTCATGACCGCAGGCAGACTGTAATTCATCTGTATTGACTCGGTGGTATAGCCATAA
>CAXRAF010000048.1:0-10313 GCA_964228485.1 Alteromonadales bacterium
AGGTATCCACGCGGTTGGCTCTCATGTCGCTGAGTTGAGTAATCAGTATGCTCTAGCCCTTGAGATGGGTGCGTGCTTGGAAGACTTTGCTGGCACGATTCATGTGCATCCGACATTAGGTGAAGCAAGTCTTGAAGCTGCCTTAGATGGCTTAGGCCACGCGATTCATATCTAGTTTTATCGATAAGGCTTTTCTGTTCGCTTCAATCTAAGCACCAGAAAACGCTCACTCTCCTTCATGAACAGAAGTTAGCAATAACTTCTGTTCACTCACTCAAATGATTCGCTTGTTTCTTGTGCATAACTTGAAGCTTAAGAATGTGAGCCATTTCATGAAGCGAGAGCACATAATCTTCAATACTTTAATATTTACTCCACACGCATCTGTCGCTTAGAGGTGTAAAAGTAATAATATTAGTTAATCATTCATCAGATAAACGATCAGTGTTTCGCCTAGCTTTATTCTCTGAATCGTTTTCTTACGATGCATTAAGGTTGCTATAAATGCTCCTATATCTGACCATTTATCTGGAGTAGGAAACTCTATACTCTCCGTTATAGTTGGATAACAATTAGTCATTAAATCTGATACGAAATGTTCAAGTTTCATTTGATCATAATGAATTGAAGAAATTTTGCCGATGCCAGAGATATTATCTAATGCTTCAATACTGACACTTGCCTTTATAATCTCAAAAGTAAATTTGCCCTTTTGTAGATTGTTATCAAACCAATTCAGTGTGTAAGATTCACAGTTTGATGGCACAATAAATGTTGCCTCATATTGATTTGATTTTGCAAATATATCTCCTCCGATAAGGAGCGATAAAACAATCAGTAATTTCATCATTGTGTAAAATCTCTACTAAAAATGGATATTCTGGTCCAGACAATCTTTCATTTAGAGTATGAACCAATTTAACTTGATGTATGCACATAATTACATGAGCTAAAGGTTTTGACTAGCCTATATCCAAGCGGAAGGACAAGAAACAAGCGAATCATTTGACGGTCTCACATCGTGTTGTTCATAACATCGATGTGAAGAAGGATTGTGAGCGTTTTCTTGCCTTTGGATTGAATAAATAGGCTTATTCAAAAACTAAACAGATTAGGTAACGTTAATTATCCAATCAAATGGGTCAGGAAGATCACCGTACTGAATACCCATGAGGTTATCAAATAACGCTTTAGACACTGGTCCAGTCTCATTGTTATTAATATGGTGCTTCTTACCTTGATAAGACAACTCACCAACAGGTGAAATCACAGCAGCGGTTCCACAACCAAAGACCTCAGTAATCTTGCCGCTATCGATATCTTGTAGGATGTCATTGATATCGAGTCTGGCTTCAACTGATTCATAACCTAACGTTGGGGCTAGCTTAAGAATCGAGTCACGAGTAATGCCCGGTAAGATTGAGCCCGATAATTCTGGTGTGACGATTTGCTTGCCTTCATATACAAAGCAAATATTCATAGCACCCACTTCTTCGATGTATTTACCTTCAACAGCATCTAACCAAAGCACCTGACTGTAACCCTGTTTAGCAACCTCTTCAGAGATATATAAACTCGCTGCGTAGTTACCACCTGTCTTGGCTTCTCCTACTCCACCAATCACGGCACGGCGATACTCGTCAGCAACATATACTGGAATTGGATTAAAGCCCGCCTGAAAATAACTACCTGCAGGGCCAGTGATAATAAAGTGAATGTAGTTAGCAGCTGCACCTAGACCAAGCTTAGAACTAGAAGCAATCATCGCTGGACGAATGTAGAGTGATGCACCATGCTGATTAGGAACCCATGCTTGGTCAAGCTCAATCATTTTCATCAACACTTCTAGATGAAATTCAGGATCAACCTCTGGCATAACCATACGTCGTGCAGAGCGATTGAAGCGCTTCATATTTTCCATCGGACGGAATAAGTTAACACCACCATCTTTGCGACGATAAGCTTTTAAACCTTCAAAGATTTCCTGACTGTAGTGCAACACAGCAGCAGATGGGTCGAGCACAAGATTGTGATATGGCTCAATAGTCGCATCATACCAGCCCTTCGCAACATCATGATGTTGAATAAACATGTGATCAGAAAAATCACTGCCAAAACCAAATTTCTCTGGGCAAACGCCACGCTTTTGTGGTGCAAGTGGTTTTATTGTTAATGACATCCGAAACCCTATCTCAAGCTGTTAAGACACAACAATATAGGTATTATTATGTCCATAATCCATAAGGGCGTATTGTAAGCCAGAGTCGCCATCTAAACCACCCAAAGTCAGTGATTTTAATAGTTATTTTACGATTCTTGTGTGTCTTGACGTAATTGATTAATGGCAAAATTGATTGCCGCAAAATCAAAGCCTCGTTGCTGTAGAAAACGTTGATATTTGGCACGCAATTTAGGTTCGGTTGGCCAAGACTCTACCTTACGAGACAAAATGCTGTAAGCCAGTTCACCCCAATCATCATACTCAGCTAATATTGCCTGATATTCCGATGATTTGAGTCCTCGCTGGCGCAGTGCATGAGTGATTTTTAGCGGACCGTCACCTTTGGCACGTTTTGCTCGAATGAAACTCTCAGCAAAGCGTTGATGACTTAGCCAGCCATCCTCAATCAGTTCACTACAGAGTTGTTCGAAGTTAACTTCCTTGAGTGGAGTACGACGACTTAATTTTCGCTCGATTTCAACTGCTGTATGCTCTCGTCTGCTTAACAAATCGAGTGCTGCCATCTTGGCTAGCTTATAGGGATCCTCGTCTGAGGCAGATGAATTAAAGCTCATAGTTCAGTTGGTCTCCCAATGAGGCTATGAGCTTTGATTTAAGAAACAAAAGAGACTGGCGACTAGGCTTCAACTTCAGATTCAGCAGCGTCACCTTTGACAGTTTTTGGTAGAAGTTCTGCACGTATCTGTGCTTCGATCGCATCTGCCATCTCAGTGTTCTCTTTGAGATACTGGATAACATTCATCTTACCTTGACCGATACGCTCGCCCTGGTAGCTATACCAAGCGCCTGCCTTATCAATGAGACCAAGCTTGGTACCAATATCAATAATCTCACCTTGCAGGCTTGAACCCTCGCCATAGAGAATTTGGAACTCGGCCTGTTTAAATGGTGGAGACACCTTATTCTTGACCACTTTCACCCGTGTCTCGTTACCGACTACTTCATCGCCCTGCTTTACTGCACCTATACGACGAATATCCAATCGGACCGAAGCATAAAACTTTAGCGCATTACCACCAGTCGTAGTTTCTGGGTTACCAAACATCACACCAATTTTCATACGGATTTGGTTGATGAAAATCACTAAACAGTTCGAGCGTTTAATGTTACCAGTGATCTTACGCAGTGCTTGTGACATTAAACGTGCCTGCAAACCCATGTGGCTATCACCCATATCGCCCTCAATTTCAGCTTTTGGTGTCAGCGCGGCAACTGAGTCGACAACAATGATATCAACGGCACTGGAGCGCACCAGCATGTCGGTAATCTCCAGCGCTTGCTCACCGGTATCTGGTTGTGAAACGAGCAGTTCATCAACATCAATGCCGAGTTTTTCAGCATAAATAGGGTCTAGTGCGTGCTCAGCGTCAACAAACGCAGCCGTACCACCGGCCTTTTGACATGCAGCGACTGCCTGGAGTGCTAGGGTTGTTTTACCAGATGATTCTGGACCGTAGATTTCAACCACTCGACCTTTGGGAAAGCCTCCGATTCCCAGAGCCACATCAAGTCCGAGAGAGCCCGTTGAGATAACATCCAGGTCACGAGCCATAGCGTCCTCATCACCCATTCTCATCACTGAGCCTTTACCAAACTGTCGCTCAATTTGGCCTAATGCTGCATCTAGTGCCTTCTTCTTGTTGTCATTCATTCGAATGTCTCCGCTTAAAAATTTAATTCTATGAACAATTACGTAACAGTTGCTATAGCGAGTCTCTGATATTATACTAAGAACATGCCTACTCAGGCTACAGTCTCGTTTTACTGTACAGGAAGCATTCTATACTACTTATATGAGTAGTATCAAGCATTTTTTACAATATATGATGCCATACCCAACATTGCCGCCTCAGCTGCCTGTTCACGGATACTGGTTCTGTCCCCTTTAAAGTGAAAACATTTCGATTCGGTCGGGGCATTTTTACCTGCCCAACCAACCCAAACCATACCAAGAGGTTTCTCAGTTGTTCCGCCGGTGGGCCCTGCTATACCGGTAATGGCGAGCGAAAAGTGCGCATCGGAGTTGTTAATCGCCCCCTCAGCCATGGCAACCACTACATTCCGGCTTACTTCTCCTGAACTGGCAGACAATGACTGCGGCACCCCCAAAAGTCGCTCTTTGGCCTTGGCGTTATAGGTGACAAAACCACTATCAAAATAGCTCGAGGCGCCAGAAACTGACGTGAGTGTCTGAGCAACGAGACCGCCAGTACACGATTCAGCGACACTAATGGTGTAGCGTCGTTTATTGAGTTGTAAAATTAATTTTTCGTGCGCTTCGTTCATTGTTAACTTAATACCTGTTGGCTGAGGATCTGATTGAATGCCACCACATCAAAGTTGCCTTTGATTTCAAAACGAGCACGCCCCACGGCGCTGATGAATACTTCAATTTCACAATCGATATCGAAAGTGCCCGACGATTCGACTGAGAAGGCCTGAATTTTGTTGTACGGAATGGACGTGTAATCAACCTTAGAACCCGTCATACCCTGAACATTGGCGGCGATTATACGTTTAGTGGTGAATACCAACTGGTCTCTGACTGTTTTGAAGGCAGCAAAAATCTCCTCGCCCTCGATGAGGAATTTATGGAAATCCTCGCGTACTTTATCTTCTGCAATCGGCTTTAATTTAAATACAACAGCATTTTCAAAATCGATCATATGAATCTCTCTTAGTTATCTTATTGTTGCTAACTAACCTTGTTAGAAAGGTACTGCTGGAAGTTGATTAGATAATAACATTCTCTGCTCAGAACTAACACGATATAGTCTATCAATTAACTGAATATAATCTGTATAATCAACCGTACATAACTATAAGAAACAGGTTATAAACATAGCTGAATGACTCCCATCAATTCCGACACCTCACATACCCCCATGATGCGTCAGTACTTCGCCATTAAGGATGAGTATCCTGACATTCTATTGTTCTATCGCATGGGTGATTTTTATGAGTTGTTTTATGATGATGCCGAGTACGCCGCACAGTTGCTGGATATTACGCTCACAAAGCGGGGTAAATCCAATGGCGAAGATATTCCGATGGCGGGAGTGCCCTATCATGCCGTCGATAGTTATTTGGCACGACTGGTCAAACTAGGCGTTACCGTGGCGATATGCGAGCAGATCGGTGATCCAGCGACCAGTAAGGGGCCTGTGGAGCGCCAAGTCACGCGCATCGTTACCCCAGGAACTGTGACTGATGAGGCTTTGCTCAACGAATCCAGAGCCCATCGTCTCGCAGCCGTAGAAAAGAATCTGAATGATCAGTTTTGCCTCGCTTGGGTAAACCTCAGCTCGGGTGATTTTAGAACCGAAATACTGACCAGCTGGCAGGCACTGTTAAGCCAACTAATGAGTATCCGTTGTCAGGAAGTCCTCTGCTCAGAGTCTTTTTATCATTGGGCACCCAATTCACACGTTACCTTTACTCCGAGACCGGACTGGGAGTTTGATCCCAGAGCGGGACATGACAAGCTCTGCAAACAATTTCAGACTAATGATTTGCATGCCTTTGAACTTGAATCAACCCCTCTGTTCCATGCCGTAGGTGGCGCACTACTGGGTTATCTCGAATTCACACAGAAGACCGCTATCCCACACATTAATACCGTGGTCATCAGCGATCAGAAAACAGCGGTGCAGTTGGATGCTACAAGCCGTCGGAATCTGGAAATTAATGAGAGTCTCAGTGGTGAAGCAAACCACAGTCTGGCAGCGCAGGTCAATCACTGCTCAACCGTCATGGGCACTCGTATGTTATCCGACTGGCTCGAGAACCCGCTGACCAATCATGAACAGATTAATCAACGCTCGGAAGTCGTTAGTCTGATCCAGCAATCGGGTCTCGCCGATGAACTAGCGACGTTACTTAAACATATCGCTGATATCGAGCGGATTGCGGCCCGTATTGCCTTGCTATCTGCCCGGCCCCGAGACCTTTCGCGATTGCGCGAATCGCTCACTGCAGTCCCTGATATTAAGGACTGTCTCAAGCAAACCAATTTTGACGCTCTGATAGAACTATCAGGCCAGCTAAATCCCCTGACAACGGTGCTGGATACATTACAATCGGCCATCGTTGATAATCCACCGGTGGTGATCCGCGATGGCAAAGTGATTGCGCCGGGCTATGACAAGGAATTAGACAATTTACGTGCCGTGAGTGGTGATTCAGAGGCGATTTTAGCTGAGATTGAACAGCATGAGCGTGACACCTCCGGGCTGAGCACATTAAAGATCGGTTACAACCGGGTGCATGGCTACTATATTGAGATCAGTCGGCGTGAATCAGACATGGCTCCTGCGTATTATGACCGGCGTCAAACACTGAAAAATGTCGAGCGGTTTATTACTCCGGATCTTAAAGAACTTGAGCATAAGTTGTTGAGTTCTTCATCAGCCGCCCTGACTCGGGAAAAGCAGTTGTATCATGAACTCATTCGCAGCCTGTTAACAGAACTCGCGAATCTGTATGAGTTAGCACAGCACTTAACCAATCTAGATATTCTAAATGGCTTCGCGCTTTACGGTGAAAGTACCGCCAGCTGTCGCGCTGTGTTTGGCCAAGCCCCTGAGGTTGTGATCAAAGGTGGCCGACATCCGGTAGTCGAGCAAGTGATGGATAAGGCGTTTGTACCCAACGATACTCAGCTCGCACCAGAGCAGCGACTGCATCTGATCACTGGCCCAAATATGGGGGGTAAATCGACCTATATGCGTCAGGTGGCATTGATCACCCTTTTGGCACACTGTGGCTGTCCAGTGCCTGCTGAGGAAGCACGCTTTGGCCCCATTAACCGAATTTTTACTCGTATCGGTGCCAGTGATGACCTATCCTCTGGCCGCTCTACCTTTATGGTTGAGATGAGTGAAACGGCAACTATCCTGAATTATGCCGATGAGCAATCATTGGTTATCATCGATGAGATGGGACGCGGCACGTCAACCTATGATGGCTTATCTCTGGCCTGGTCTGCAGCTGAACATGTCGCTCAGGAGAATAAGGCGTTATGCCTGTTCGCCACGCATTATTTTGAACTGACCGAACTCGCCAATCGAATTCCAGAAATCAGTAACTATCACTTCTCTGCCGATGACTATCATGGTCAGCTTATTTTTCAGCATCAACTGCGTCCCGGAGCCACTGATGACAGCTATGGGGTGCAGGTCGCCAAACTTGCAGGCCTCCCTGCAACAGTCATTAAAAAAGCCGGTAAAAAGCTCGAATCTCTGGAGGGAAAACGGTATGATTCGCCCAAATTGAATGATGATTCTGATGAGATGGTCAAACCAATAAAAACAAGCCATCCAAACACGGCGCAAATTGCCAATAAAATAGCATCACTCAATCTTGATAATCTGAGTCCCAGAGAAGCTTTGCAGATCCTTTACGAGTTAAAATCCGTACTCAGTCAAGATAATTAATTACCAATTATTTGTTGTTAGGAGATAAGAATGACCTTTGTTGTAACCGACAATTGTGTCAAGTGTAAATACACCGATTGCGTTGAAGTCTGTCCGGTTGATTGTTTTTATGAAGGACCCAACTTCCTCGTAATACATCCCGATGAATGTATCGATTGTGCATTGTGTGAACCCGAATGTCCGGCAGAGGCCATCTATGAAGAAGATGATGTACCTGAGGGTATGGAGCCATACATTGAATTGAACGCTGAATTATCAGAAGTCTGGCCTAATATCACAGAACAAAAAGAACCACCGGCAGATGCTGAACAATGGGATGGAGTGCCTGACAAGCTACAATATCTCGAAAAATAATGAATCAAAGGAGATCGAATGAAACGTCTTAGTCGATATTTAAATAGTACCTGTCTAACTTTAAGTTTCACCCTTCTACTCAGCACTAATCTCACGGCTGCGCCCGATCTCCTAACAGCCAAAGTTGGCACCACACGCTCGGAAGTCATCGCCAGAAATGCCATGGTTGCTTCCTCTCACCCACTGGCAACACAGGCCGGTTTAGACATTCTGCGTCAGGGCGGTAATGCGATTGATGCGGCTATTGCCGCTAATGCCGTGATTGGTTTGATGGAACCCACTGGAAATGGCATAGGTGGTGACCTATTCGCGATTATCTGGGACAATAAAACCAACAAACTTTACGGTCTGAATGGCAGTGGCCGCTCACCTAAAAGTCTCAGTTATGCGCAACTTAAATCCGATTTGGATGCCCTGGGTACGACATCGATCCCGAAGTATGGTGTTCTGCCGGTTTCGGTACCCGGTGCTGTAGATGGCTGGTTCAGTATGCATGAACGTTTTGGTGTGTTGCCTATGGAGAAAGTGCTCGCACCCGCCATTGTTTATGGCATAGAGGGCTTTCCATTGACTGAGGTGATTGCCTATTATTGGGGTCGTTCAATCGAGCCGCGCAAGAATATCCCCGGTGCCTTTTTGCAGACCTATACCATCAACGGTAAAGCGCCGAAAAAAGGCGAAATTTTCAAAAACCCAGATCTGTCGAATACCTACCAGTTACTCGCTGATCAGGGGCGAGATGCCTTTTATAACGGTGAGATTGCCGACAAAATCGACGCCTTTATGCGTGACAACGGTGGTTACCTGTCACGGGAAGACTTAATGAGTCACCGCTCAGAATGGGTTGAACCACTGAGCACCAACTACCGCGGTTATGATGTTTGGGAACTACCCCCTAATGGTCAGGGTATCGCAGTTCTGCAGATCCTCAATATTCTTGAAAATTATGATTTGGCGAGGATGGGTCATAACTCAGCCGAGAGTATTCACCTGATGGTTGAGGCGAAAAAGCTGGTTTATGAAGATCGTGCCAAGCTCTATGTCGACCCAGACTTTGCCAATATTCCAATCAATAAGCTAATCTCAAAGGCCTATGCCAAAGAACGTATGAAATTAATTGGTGAGCGAGCCATGCGTGATGCCTCTGCCGGGGCGGAAATTATGCGCGATGGCGATACTATCTACCTTACCACTGCAGATGCTGATGGCAACATGGTTTCTTTAATCCAGAGTAACTTTCGTGGCATGGGTTCTGGCGTGGTCGTGCCGGGTACAGGATTCGGTTTACAAAATCGTGCCGAACTGTTCTCGATGGATCCAGAGCACGCCAATGTGTACGAGCCAGGTAAACGCCCCTTTCAGACGATTATTCCGGCCTTCGTTACCAAAGATGGCAAGCCCTGGATGAGCTTTGGCTTAATGGGCGGTGGTATGCAGCCGCAGGGACATGTACAGATTATTACCAATATGATTGATTTTGGTATGAATACCCAAGAGGCAGGTGATGCCAATCGTTGGCAACATTTTGGCAATAGCCAACCAACAGATTCAGCCTCAGCATCACTAGCTGGTGTTGGAGAACTCGCGCTAGAGACCACAATTCCTTACACAGAAGTACGTAAGCTTCTCGCTAAAGGTCACCGCATATCGACTCGACTTGGGGGATACGGTGGTTATCAAGCAATCCGAGTGGACGACAATGGTACCTACTACGGTGCTACTGAATCGCGCAAAGATGGTCAGGCAGCTGGTTATTAATCAGCTGCACTGAGACTTTCAAACAGTTTTTGTACTGAGCACTAGCACTGTTCTATTAGCTCTTTGGCATGAGTTCTAACAAAGCATGGATAGTCGCCGTTGTTCCTGTCACCACGGCTGGCTCTGGAGTTATTTTAAACAGCGGCGAATGATGACTTGGTACGGGATCACCACCAGACTTGGCTGCTCGGAGCTTTACCGCAGGTGTACCACCGACAGCGAAATATAAACTTGGGATCGCAGGATCAGTTGTGAAATATGGGAAATCCTCCGCCCCCATGCCTTTGGAGCGAATCGCAAGCACGCGCTCTTCACCGAGCTTATCTATCCAATTGGCTTTCAAGCGCTCTGTTAGAGCAACATTGTTCACTGTCGGCGGCGTACTCTCCTCGGAATAAATCACCTCGGGTAGCTTGTCCTCGGGCAGACCTGCCGCGCGACCTAAATTCTCAGCAATACGTTTAATGCCCTCTAGCAATAATTTGCGTGTCTCAAGACTGGTGTTGCGCACCGTTACTTGAAGG
>CAXRAF010000049.1:0-4969 GCA_964228485.1 Alteromonadales bacterium
GCCCATCCTCAGCCTGTGCATCAATCACTACCCTGTAAAACCACGCTGATGCTGGCGACCAAACAAAAGGCAGGAGCCTTAGTCGATGCTCTGACGGTGTTTCAGACATTCGGCATCAATCTCACTAAGTTAGAATCACGACCGATTATTGGTAACCCTTGGGAAGAAATGTTTTACATTGATTTGGATGGCAATATCGCCGACCAACCGGTCGCTGAAGCGATTGATCAGCTGGCTCAGATGTGTCGCTTTGTGAAGGTACTGGGCAGTTATCCCTCGGCTGATCGGGAGACCACTCAGGTTGATGTCTAATCAACCGCTATAGGTGATTTTTCAACGCAATCTTAGATACTTTCCATGGATTCCATGGGTCGTTGTATGAGCTCTTGTAGAAAAATTCCATCAGATAGGAAAAGGTTCTAACCCCTCTCAGATACAACCCCGTGTACATCGGCATGAGTGGTAAAAACAGCGCGATGTGATGATCATGATCCTGATTATTGAGCTTCTTGAAGTAGACGATAAAGAAATACTGCACCACATTAGAAAGAAAGTATAAAAAGTAATTGATAATGAAGATCAGCACGATCTTCTCACCACTGAATGTGGTCGTCACTTGGATCAGGTAGATAAACCACTTTAAATCCAAGAATAAGTTGAAGAATAAATTCTCAAACACGGAATAAAAGTTTGAAAATTTAAACTCAGCTGAGGGCATCAACATATCGCGATGTTTCCTGAGACGGAAACGTATCATTGACTTGTCCCAACGATATCTCTGTTTGGAGAGTTTTCGGAATTTATTGGGCACATGGGTGTAACACTCGGCCTCCGCACAATGGATGACCTCGTAGTTCAATTTTCTTATCTTTAGTGTAATGTCACCATCGAGTCCCGGACCGACATCCCACCCATGAATTTTCTGCAGTAGGTCACGTCTGAACATGCCGCATGCGCCGGAAACAATCCGCAGAATGGCTAACTCCGATGCCACCGTGCGACCGAGCATTAAACTCTTAGAGTACTCGATATTTTGTAATTGTGTGGATATAGAATCGGAAACATTGAACACCCTGACGTCACCACCGACTACACCCGCTCTCGGATACAGGTAGAAATAGCTGACTAGAAATTCAATACTTTGAGGAACGAGGTGTGAGTCGGCATCCAGATGAAGGACGTATTTGCCATTACAATACTGCAAGGCGATATTCGCCGCAGAGGCCTTGCCACCTCGCTGTTCATTACGAATAAATTGGTCAATCTTATTCTGCTGCAACAGGCTTCTACATAACACTTCGGTATCGTCATCAGAGCCATCATCAACAATGATCAACTCATAATTAGAATACGTTTGCTGCTTTAGAGAATCGACCAAACGAGGAATGTGCTTACCCTCGTTTTTACCCGGTACAATAATCGAGACCAGTGGTTTGTCTTTGAAAGCCTGGCGCCGGGCTAATTTCATGCGCACAGCATAGCCAGAGCGCTGCACACCGAGTTTGAGCAATACTATGCCCTCGATAATGACATAGCGCAACATGTCCAAAAAGAAGAACGGCCAGAAATAAGCTAATATCTGAGCGGTGGTCAGTGTAGTGAAAAATTGAATCGCATCGGCCAGCATACCAGACGCTACTCAGTATTATTGGTGGCTTCTAAAAAGTCATTTACCAATGATTGATAATCCAGTTCGCTAGAAACATGGTAGGTTTTAAACTGTAGCTCGAGTGCTGTTTCCAAACTGGATGACATAATATCCTCAACTGCAGTCTTCAGACGCTCAAGTGCCAATGTACTGTTCTCTACCGAAGTTTCGATCATCATCAAACTAAAGAATGTTTCATTGTAGGCGGTGATTAAATCCGTCTCACGCAGTACCTTTTTGAACAGATGGCATATTTCAGTAAACACATCTTGTGCCCGACTGCCAAGCTTGTCATAAAGCTCGTGGATGTTATCGAAGCGGAGCAGAACAAGGCTGCTGTTCGATAACTTATAACGCACCGATCTGGCAACCTCGATATCCAGGAAGCGGATGAATTCCTGATACGGAACCAACTGCAACTCATTCTCAAGAATGTTGGTGAAGAAGGTGTCTAAACCATAAATCGCGGCATTCATACCAATAGAGGATAACTTGAACTGATTGATATCGCGTTTATCAAGATATTCCGGCTCAGAAGTTCGATGACAATTAAAACATTCAGCCACCACATGGGTCGATTGTGATTTATGTGAGCAGCTCAGACACTGGGTTATTGTTGATGGCTTATCGTAGTCCACCCCAATGTGCTTTAGCATCTCATCACATTTAGGACATTGCAGCTCACCCTGAGCGTTAGTGAAAGCCGACTTTTCAGCTGTATGGGCACACTTAAAATGATGTACCAACTCATCCTCGATCAGGTCATCACTACCACACTGAACGCAGGTTTCTTTAAAATTTAAAAACGCACTACCACAGTGATTACAAAAATGTGCTCGGTTAATTTTTTTCGCCAGCAGTATGTGCTGACTCGCCAATCGATTCAGGGTGTATAGCGCACTGGTGTCTTGCGACTGAAATAACGGCTGAATCAACGGAAAAATATAACCTTCCGGTATGGCTGTTGTTGCCTGTGGGACGAGCGGTATATCACGACTTGCCATCAAACGAATGAGTCTAAGTGATAATGAGTCTGCTGAATCGTTCTTAAACCGCTCTAGCTGCTTGATCCAATCAGAGACCGGGGAAACTTTTGAAATCACCTGCGTAAGTTGTTCGTCGATGTCATCACGGATGATCACTTCATCGACTGAACTCTTTAGGGTCTCACTCACATTAGCACCATCAACAACCAATACCAGTGGTAACAAATAGACCATAGGCGAATCGTGCAAACGAATCGCTGTAATCATGTCTAATGCAGCATTTTCATTATTACCCTCGACGATGATGCAGGCGGTATCAGAGAGCAATGAAGGGGTTAGCTCATGCTCACTAATTCGTGGAATATCACCAAGAGAAGTGGCGGTATCGTTGTTGAGATAAATGGCCTGTTTCAATTTACTTATCTCCAATAATGGTTACTGCCGTGCCGGCATACTGAATCCAACGATTGCTATCATTGGGGCTAACGGGCTCGAGTAAAACACGGCTATTTTGTGAACTACGCTGTGATTGCACAGCCATACTGAGGTCAGTGAATCGACCTGAGCGTGAATTGGCGATTTTAGCCAGACTCTCTGAACCATCAGGTAAGAGCACCGTGTATTCTCTGGTTGTTGCACTCTTGAAGAAGCTATTAATCAGTTCGCTATCTAAATCCAACACGATGGCGACCATAGCATCACTCGGCGTGATGTTGAGCAGGTCATCTCCACGGTTAATATACTCACCGCGGTCCTTGAAAATATAACTGATCTGTCCGGGCTTAGCTGATGTAATACGCTGGATATCACAATCGTTCGTTTCCTCGATCACAATCGGTTCGTTTGCTATGGCATTGATTTGTTGTTGCCCTAAGCCAATGAGTCGTGCCAGGTAATCAATTTCGATTTCCAGCTCTGCACGCTCGCGCTCAATCTTTTTCTGATCATCGTCATTAAATAGCGCCGCATTGACCTCTAAAGCACGCGCAATAGGTGAGCCTTGCGAATCTTTTAATGCCGCTAAACGGGCTTGTAAACGGCCTCTTTTAGCACGATTAATTTGCTGCTCATATTTGAGTTTACGTTGTTTCTCAAGCTTATCCTGTTCCTGTTTAGTACGCTCAAATTCTGAGTTACAGACGGCCGTCGGCGTGAGAGTCATCAACACATCATCACCCTTGATACTGTCGCCTGAATTGAATTCAACTGTTGTTAGCGTGGCGTTAATGGGCGAACTGAGGGTGAGTTGCTCAACGTGGATTGAGCCGGTTATCTCGACCACATAATAGGGGCGAATAACGGAATAAATAATGTAGCCAATAATGGCTAGCAAGAATAAAAAGTATAACCATTGGGTCCATTTACTGCGAACATTACGTTCCGGGACACCTTCTGGTCCGTGATTTATATATGATTTATTGTTTGAAATTTTCACTAGACTGACTTACTTAGTATCTGATTCAAACACACCCAGCTTATGGATCGCAAAGCGCTTTACGCCGGTAGCTGTGGCTAGTTGTGAAATATAGTTTTCAAGTTGAAATTCGTTGACGACCTCTTCAGCACGCAACGCAACGGTGGTTTTGTTGATGCCATACACCGAGGCGATGGCTTTGACACGCTCAACCATTCGGTCCAGATCAGTGGTGCCATAAAGCATGATATAGACACCATCGGTATAGTCTGACAATGCTTTATAGGTTTCCTCTGACCAATGAAACGGTACTGAAAGTGTTAATCTCAGATCTGGATTATTAATCCTAATGGCTTTAACAAGTGCAACTAACGAGTCCATGTAAGCCGCTCTGTTAGCCTCATAGTCGGATAATGTATGCGGCTCAATATCAAGGTGGATGTGATTCGATAATGTTGCGTAGGCATTGACCTTTTCTAATGCCTGTTGTGACACTCCCGCCTCTAACCAACTGGCATCACCAGTCATAACTGCGATGTCCAGAGAGTCTCTATTCTCCTTCAGGAACTGCAGAAACTTGGCCTGATTGGTATTCTGCCCGAGAGAAATTAATGCTTCCTGAATGCCTTTAGTCTCGAATAGTATGGCTAGTTGCTGGTTGGTATACTGATTAAATTCGTCTGACCAGAGATAAACTGAACGTTGATGCTCACGCGCTCGGTGCGTAGTTTCGTTCAAATCAACAATCTTCAGCACCTCAGGTGTATAACCAATGCGGCCAACCAAAAACATCTGGTTCACTCTTTGATACAGTACTTTTTTGGCCTGTACTAACTCAATATTAGAGTTTAAATAGTTCAAGACACGCACAATGACCGCCGAATCATCCAGTGCTTTATCCATGGTGATGTAACTGTTAAT
>CAXRAF010000050.1:0-4699 GCA_964228485.1 Alteromonadales bacterium
CGCCAGTAAAAGTCAGAAACGCTGCCTGAAACGGGCGCATCATTTCACATATTCAGTAAAGCCATTTGAGCACTCCGATGCCCACTATGCCCTCTATGAGCGTTATATTGCAGAGCGGCATTCCGATGGTGATATGTACCCAGCTAATGAAGAACTTTACGAGCGATTTTTATGCAGTCAGTGGGCCAGAACCCAATTTCTGGAAATCTATGACCGAGATAAACTCATTGCCAGTGCGGTATTTGATCAACTCTTTGATGGTTTGTCAGCTGTTTATTGTTACTTCGATACCGATTATGAGCGTTATAGTCTGGGTAAATTAGCGATTCTGAAACAGATTGAGCATGCTGCAGCCATTGGACTTCCCTACCTCTACCTGGGTTATCAG
Source organism: Alteromonadales bacterium (assembly GCA_964228485.1). Classification (GTDB taxonomy): domain Bacteria; phylum Pseudomonadota; class Gammaproteobacteria; order Enterobacterales; genus CAXRAF01. Next base: position 389 of record CAXRAF010000050.1, read on the forward strand.
ATAGACGAATGTAAGAAGATGAATTATAAAACTCAGTACTATCCAACTGAGCAAATGATTGGTAGTCAGTGGCAACTGATCAGTTGATTTGTTTTCGTCTCATTTAATTGCTTCTGAATAGAAATTAGGGCAAACTACGCGCCCATACGGTAAATCAAACAAGCAATAGCCTGGATAAAGGAAACTATGGCAAAAGAAGAACATATTGAAATGAATGGCACTGTGTTAGAAACACTGCCTAACACCATGTTTCGCGTTGAATTAGAGAACGGTCACGTGGTAACTGCTCACATTTCAGGAAAAATGCGTAAGCACTACATCCGCATCTTGACCGGAGACAATGTCACGGTTCAGTTAACACCTTACGACCTGTCTAAGGGAAGAATCGTATTCAGAGAAAGATAGTCTTATTGACTATCCTTCTCGAATTTCACGAGCTCTTTTGATTTTCGTTCCTGAATTTTAAATAGCAGCTCTTTGCCATCTGAAGTGACCTTCACTTGGCCGCCTTTCGCTAAGCTGCCGAACAGAATTTCATCAGCCAACTGCTTCTTGATAGAGTCTTTAATGAGCCTATCCATCGGACGTGCGCCCATCTGATCGTCAAAGCCGTTCTTGATTAGCCAATCACGGGCCAGATCATCCACTTCGATACTGACACCCTTATCATCCAGTTTGGTTTGCAGTTCAACAATGAACTTATCCACCACAGATTCAAGGATTTCTTTATCCAGTGATTTGAACCACACGGTGGCATCGAGACGATTTCTAAATTCTGGTGAGAATACACGCTTGATGGCCTCAGCATTGTCATGTGACTTATCCTGTGTCACAAAGCCCATGCTTGATTTTGCCATTTCTTCAGCACCAGCATTGGTTGTCATTACGATAATAATGTTTCTGAAGTCCGCTTTACGGCCATTATTGTCCGTCAATGTACCATGGTCCATGACCTGAAGCAGGATGTTGTAGACTTCGCGGTGTGCCTTCTCAATCTCATCCAGTAATAACACCGCATGCGGATTTTTATTGACCGCTTCTGTGAGCAAGCCACCCTGATCGTAACCAACATATCCCGGTGGAGCGCCGATCAGACGAGACACAGTATGACGTTCCATATATTCCGACATATCAAAGCGTATGAGCTCAATGCCCATGATACGAGCCAATTGTTTAGTCACCTCTGTCTTACCAACACCGGTTGGGCCAGCAAACAAGAATGAACCGACCGGTTTATCCTCTGAGCCGAGACCAGAGCGAGATAGCTTAATCGCGGACGACAGGGTCTCAATCGCGGAATCCTGACCAAATACGACCATCTTCAAATCATGCTCCAGATCTTTCAATGAGGAGACATCAGAGCTGGTAACTGTTTTAGGTGGCACGCGTGCAATTTTAGATACAATGTCCTCAATATCACGCACGCTGATCATCTTCTTACGCTTGGAGGCTGGCTGGATACGCTGATTAGCACCCACTTCATCAATCACGTCAATCGCCTTATCAGGCAATTGTCTGTCATTGATATAACGCGCTGATAATTCAGCAGCCGAGCGGATCGCACGTGATGAGTATCTAACGTCATGATGTTTCTCATAACGAGATTTCAGACCCATGAGAATATCCACGGTCTCATCCACAGTTGGCTCATTGATATCTATTTTCTGGAAACGTCTGGCGAGTGCACGATCTTTTTCGAAGATACCGCGATATTCCTCAAATGTGGTTGAACCCATGCATTTAAGCTCACCCGTGGCCAAGACTGGCTTGACCAAGTTAGAGGCATCCATGACACCGCCTGAGGCAGCACCTGCACCAATGATAGTGTGGATTTCATCAATAAAGAGAATACTGCCCTCTTCATTGGTTAATTCTTTTATGACGGCTTTCAGACGCTTCTCAAAGTCACCGCGATATTTCGTACCTGCGAGTAGATTGCCTAAATCTAATGAGTAAATAGTGGAATCCGCAATAACTTCAGGAACATCGCCCTCAACAATTTTGCGTGCCAGTCCTTCAGCGATGGCTGTTTTACCGACCCCAGCATCACCGACAAATAATGGGTTGTTTTTACGACGACGGCACAGAACCTGTATCAGACGCTCAATCTCTTTCTCACGACCAACCAATGGGTCGATACGGCCCTCCTCGGCCATCTGGTTCAGGTTAGAAGCATACTTGCCAAGTGCTGTATCACTGGCTGGAACTTCTTCGATCGTTTCCTCATCCTCATCTTCAAACTCAGAAGCCTCCTCGCCCTGAATTTTAGAGATGCCGTGAGAGATGTAGTTGACGACATCTAGGCGAGATATGTCATTGTGCTGAAGTATGTATACAGCCTGACTTTCTTGTTCGCTGAAAATTGCGACCAGAATATTGGCACCCGTAACCTCTTTCTTACCTGACGACTGGACGTGGAAAACGGCTCTCTGAAGCACGCGCTGGAATCCAAGTGTTGGCTGCGTCTCACGCGCCTCATCATCATCCGGTAGCAAGGGGGTAGTTTCATCAATGAATGATGTTAAATCAGAGCGCATGGCACTTAAATCAGCACCACAAGCTTTGAGCACCGCAACTGCAACCACATTATCTAACAGTGCCAGCAACAGATGCTCTACTGTCATGAACTCATGACCTTTATCTCTGGCTTGCTGGAACGCCTGGCTTAGGGTTTGCTCTAGATCTTTACTCAGCATAATTACTCACAAATGTTAGTTGTCTTATAAACTTATACGGTCATTATTCATCATCATCAAGTTTTTTTGAAATACACATCAAAGGGTGCTGATGCTTTTTCGCAAATGCCACCACTTGAGCGACCTTTGTTTCGGCTACATCGTGCGGAAACACCCCACAAACGCCCTGTCCCTCGTTGTGCACTTGCAACATAACTTGGGTCGCTTTTTCACTGTTCATCGAGAAAAAATATGTCAGTACTTCGACCACAAAATCCATAGGGGTGTAATCATCGTTGATGAGTAACACCTCATACATGGGTGGTTTTTTCAGTTCAGGACGTGCCTCAGCAACGTCTAAATCAAAGCGCTCTTTATTACTCATGGACTTGTTAAGTTAAGATTCAGAATAACTAATTATAAAAGATTGAAATTTCAATATAAGTATTATTTGTTCAAGTTTTTCCTTTTCAAGAGTCAGCTAGTTGGTGGTTTTTGGAACCAAACTGTCGTTTAACTTAAAAATGGCGTCAAATCATAACTTTTATTGTCGTTTTACTAAAGCTACGACTTTAAATTACTCTTTAACTCCTTATAATGTTAATTGCTACAAAGATTTTATTTAGCGGAGGTTAATGTGGCAACGGGTACAGTAAAGTGGTTCAACAACGCCAAGGGTTATGGTTTTATAGAACCTGAAAAAGGTGGTGATGATATATTCGTACACTACTCAACAATTACTATGGAAGGCTATAAAAGCTTGAAAGCTGGTCAGGCAGTAACATTTACGTTAGCAGACGGTCCCAAAGGGATTCACGCAACAGAGATTGTTCCGGAACATCAGGCTCAACAAGAACACTAAGTGACTGTCACGTTTCAGTGACAGCCACAATGCAGTACACCACCATGGGCATGGTGGTGGGCTAGTTTACCATCCAGTAATTTCGCGCAGACCGTCGCCAATCTGTGCAAGGCTTCGTACGGTCTTAACACCGGCATCTTCCAGAGCAGCAAACTTTTCATCAGCCGTGCCTTTACCGCCAGCAATAATTGCTCCGGCGTGTCCCATACGCTTACCTGGAGGTGCTGTAACACCCGCAATGTAAGATACAACAGGCTTGGTCACATGCTCTTTAATGAACGCAGCCGCTTCCTCTTCTGCCGTACCACCAATTTCGCCAATCATAACGATCGCTTCAGTGGCTGGGTCTTCCTGAAATCGCGATAAGATGTCAATAAAGTTAGAGCCAGGAATTGGATCACCACCAATACCGACACAGGTCGATTGACCAAAGCCATGATCCGTGGTCTGCTTAACAGCCTCATAGGTTAGCGTTCCCGAACGAGAAAGAATACCGACTTTTCCTGGCAGGTGGATATGCCCTGGCATGATACCTATCTTACACTCACCCGGGGTGATGATACCCGGACAATTTGGCCCAATGAGTTGAACTCCGAGCTGATCGCAACGTAGCTTGACCTCCAGCATGTCCAACGTAGGAATGCCCTCAGTAATCGCAACAATCAGTTTTACACCAGCATTAGCAGCTTCAAGGATTGAGTCCTTACAAAATGGTGCAGGAACATAAATAACCGAGGCATCTGCTTCAGTCTCAGCGACAGCCTCAGCTACCGT
>CAXRAF010000051.1:0-13650 GCA_964228485.1 Alteromonadales bacterium
AATGTGAATGTTGCCGATCGATTTAGCGCCGATATCTCGATAAATAGTGATGCCTTCTTCGACTCGCCAGAAATAGCTGATATTGGTGATATTAGTAATCAGTCTGGTATCTCAGAGATCGACATGATAGGTAAAACATTACTGCCCGCAAAAGGTTATGAAGTGGAGGAGAGTATTACCCTCACTGAAGATACTTATCTGGCATTATTACGGCGGGGTTTTAGCTATTTTATTGCACAACACAGTCAAATCATGAATCACACAGATTGGCCTGTGGTGAGTGTTTGTGAGCCGTCAGTGCTTGATATACCACAGCGGGAAGGGCAGGTTCACATGATATTTGCTGAAGATGGTGCGCCTAAGCGAGCGTTAATCGCAGGTCAGTGGATCGAGCTTTGAGGTTAGAATTGTTGCTCTGGTGACAGCATTTTGATGAACTCATCGTCGTCCATCGAAACCGCAAATTGATACAGATTACTTCTAACCTCGGGATGCGTCACATTAATTGCGCCATGCTCTGAGCATAGCGTCCGGTAGTGTTTGTACATCAGGCCATATTTTCCGGTATCGACCATATACATCAAATAGTCTGGTAAAAATCGGTAAGCAAGTCGCGTACTGCGCCAGCCCAGAAGTTCCATCATGACTTGCTCAGCAGCGGCTGATTGATCAGCCTGGGCATGAATGTAGTGAGCAATTGAATCTCTGGCTTTGGTCATCTCTCGCACCTCACTCAGACGATGCCATTGGTCAGTTAATCGAGTGAATGATTCCTCTGGCGGTGCAGTATCCTCGACAAAGGCTTTTACCGGTGTACTCAATGGGTCCTCATTATGCTCAACGACTTGTGTTACGACTAAGACACCCACCATGTAGAAAACCCAGAGTATGATCGATAGGTAAATAAAATACTGCACTCCATTCCATATTATGTCAGGCATATATTGCAGTAGCGCAACAAAGAGCCATATCCCCATAATTGGCAGCAGGATAGTCATTTTATACAGTCGCATGTAACTCAACTGGACCAGTGGATTCATTGCCTGAAAGAAGTTTTTCTCAACTCCCATGGCCGCAATACTGGCCGGTACGATTAATGAGATTAACGCAGTTGATAACCATATCTCGAGATACAGATAAAAGAACACGCACAGGGCGATAAGGGATAGAAAGTAAAATAAGTACTGTGGATGGAAGCCACTGAATTTTAATACCATTTCATAGGCTTTGCCTTTTCCTGCTGCAAGTACAACATCAATGGCGTAGTGACTGTAGAGCAGGATTAATATGACATAGGCCGGTATTACTGCTGCACCGAATGGACCGGCGACTGAAGCGATACTCTGAAAGAACCAAAACAAAAGCGCAAATATCAGATTCGCGATGACAGGGCCTGATTGAAATGGAAACTTAAATAAATCTTTATCCAAGATAATGGATCCTCGACATACCTCGTTGTCTCTTCCATGTTATTGCCACATCATACAGAATAGCACTTGCAATGAGAATAAGGCGTTATATAATGCACTTCCTCGCTAGAGTAGCACTATGCCGGAGTGGTGAAATTGGTAGACACGTCGGATTCAAAATCCGATGCTAGTGATAGCGTGGCGGTTCAAGTCCGCCCTCCGGTACCAATCAAGCAAAAAAACGCCCCACCGAAGTGAGGCGCATGTGACAGACTTTAACTAGTATTGCGTCGTCGAGGGCTAATGTAATCGAAGATGGATCGATTTACTCTGGCTTATCTCTGAAAATGGTGTGAGAGATCTCTCAAACTCAAATTAGCCGTTTCAGGCATCATTCAACCAGTGAAATTACTACCATTAATTGCGTTCGTGAGCAGTATATTTAACCCAATCGACGTCCATAAAATCGTCACTTGCCATGCCGTTACTGGTGATATACAACCCTAAGTTTGCACCGGTATATTTGCGACTAATGACACCATCGGCTTTTGCTTTGGCGACCAGTGAATAGTCCGAGTCATTATCAACCGAGTACAGAAACTGGTACTCATCATTCATGGAGTCTATTCGTAAGTATAAATAGTCCGATGTTTGGGAAAGATTGACACTACCCAATGTGCTCACTTGGTCGATTTTACTGGAATCATTTTCCACACCAGAATGAACGATCGCCAGAGCCATTGTGTCATCTGAGCTACGCTTTAGTGTTGCTTTGATGAAGTTGTTATCCTTCTGGAATAACATAATGCCTGCTTCTGTGTGTGAATCGGCCGGCTGAAACTTTAGTTTTACTGTGTACTGAAAATCACTCTCTGTCTGTCGGAACCCCATTAAGTTAGCTCGGCCACGCTCTCGGATAATTTCTGGCTTTGCAAACATTCTGAGATGGTCTTTGCTAGCAGATAATGAATAACTACTCTCAAGTGGTAGGCGTCGAAAATTCCATTCAAGTTTCAGGCTATCTGAATCAAACTGATCTGAGAAGTGCAACTTTCTGCTCTGCTTACTATTCATAAACGGCACCGGTGTTCTCCGCTCTACACGACCGGTTTCAGGGGCCACCACTGGCCATAATATTTTTTCCTCTTGCCACCAGAACGGCTCTCGCTCCCATGTAACAGGCACAAGATGCGTCTCTCGACCCATATTGGATGCCGTTTCAATATCACCGCGTATTCCCAACAGGACCATATACCAGCGGCCATCAGCCAATTCAACGAGGTCACCGTGTCCAGTGCTGTGAACCCAATTACGGTATGACAGATGTCTGGTCGATAAGATCGGGTTACGAGCGTTTGACTGGTAAGGCCCGGTGATTTCGTCCGCTACAGCGACCATTACCGCATGATTGAAACTCGTTCCACCTTCGGCAACCAGCAAGTAATATCGACCATCTTTCTTGTAAATATGCGGTCCCTCTACCCAGACTCCACCACAGGCACCACGCCAGAGGTAGTGTCGCTCACCGATAAGCTTCCACTCATCGGTATCAATTTCCTGCAGCCAAATTTCACCCTCGCCGGGAAAGTTAGGCTCTTCGGGACTCTGGGTACCCACGTACCAAACTTTACCGTCATCATCGAAAAAAATGTCAGGATCAATCCCGGGTGCACCTTCTAAAACATGCGGCTCTGACCAGGGTCCTGATGGGTTTTCAGCCGTGATCACAAAGTTAACAAAGTCCGTTCGTTGATTGACTTCATCGTAATAGACATTGGTTGTGATGATATAAAATTTGCCCTCATGACAACGAAGGGTAGGGGCATGGATACCGCCGTCTGATTGCACATCAATCAAATTCACAGCGCCGGTAACCTGTGATTTTTGATGCAATCCGTAACCAATTAACTCCCAGTTAATCAAATCCTTACTGTGATGAATTGGCAATCCCGGGAAGTATTCAAAGGTCGAGTTGACGACGTAAAAGTCATCACCGACCCGACATATCGAAGGATCTGGAAAACCACCCTGAAGAATGGGGTTGGTGAAAACAGTCGCTGCCTTAGTGTCCGCAGGGCGATCAAAAGCCAACATGACAGGAGCGAAAAGCAGTGAAATAAAGGTCACAATCAGATGTATTGTTTTCATAGAGCCCTCATAAATCCTACCAGTGAATACTTGTACTCAGCGGATTGAACCCGCACATGTCATTGATTATATAGTCATTACGGCCAAGATATCATGAATACGTTTTCAAAAATCATGCACAATTAAAGTAATGATTAAATATCATTACCACAATGATGCGTCTTATAATGTGCATACCAGTAACTTATAACCATCGATAATGTCTCTCGATATTCTGTTAGCACTCATCAGTTTTTCATTTGTGTCCTCAATTACTCCGGGGCCAAATAACATCATGCTAATGACTTCTGGCGCTAATTTTGGTCTACGTCGAACACTACCTCATCTAATGGGTGTGTCGATTGGTTTTATTGTGATGGTGTTGTTAGTGGGGGTCGGCGTGATGCAAATATTCACCCTTTTTCCAGTGACATACATCATTCTGAAAGTGATAAGTATCGCCTACTTACTGTATTTGGCATACCGAATTGCTGTATCCGCCAGTCTGACATCTAAACAATCCGAATCAGCCAAACCACTCACCTTTATTCAAGCAGCCTTATTCCAATGGGTGAATCCCAAAGCATGGACCATGGCGCTCATGGCTATTACATTATTCGCCCCCACTCAGGAGTTGCATCTGGTAGCTATCATTGCCTCGGTATTTGGCTTAGTGAATATCCCATGTGTGAGTGCGTGGACTATTCTAGGTAGGTCTATGAATAAGCTACTAAAGAACCAACGAAATCTTCATATCTTCAATATTGTCATGGCAATACTGCTGGTCGCATCCGTTGTAATCGTGCTGTAATGTATTATCCTAGTAGCATCCCAAATAGCGCTAAGTGTATGAATAATATTTTCACTGAAATCAGGAACTAATGAGTAATGACAGATAACCGTGCTGAATATGAAAAGATGCTTGAGCGATATTATTTCAAGGATCTCTATTCCTTTATAAAAGACTCTACCGGAGTTGCCGTAACGATTGCTTATATTATATTGATACTGACGAGCATGGCCTATTTAAGCGTATTTTACAGTCACTTCGATATTGAAATAATCAAACTGGTTACACTTGAGGACATCCTTACAACTCCGATCAAAAACCCTAATATTCTCATTGCTTTAGTCACTATTGTTGGAGCAATGTATATCGTAGATGTTGGTAATCGCTATCATGCGCGTTTGAATCTCAAGTATTTCGATAAAGAAACGCCTTGGCATATCAAGCTAATGAAGTACGTTACATGGATACCAAAGAGCGAAAAAGGCAACAAGGGTTTCATACTTGCATTGATATTGATATTTATTTCGACTTACATGTATTTTTTTGCTGACATTAAAGCCAGGGCGATACAAAAGGGACAAGGTTATGAGGTTTATCTCTCTCTCGCTGATACCAAGGATGAGTCCAGAGTTACGCTACTGGGTGCTACGAGCCTCTATGTTATGGTTTATGATAAAAACGGCAAACAGAGTACTGTTCATCAAATCGAGTCAGTCGCTTCAATGAGGCCTGTCACCGAGGAATAACCACAATTAGGTATAAAAAACCGTATCTAACGGATCAGATACGGTTTTAATTGGCTCAGCTTAACGCAGAGTGGATCTTAAAGGTGTTTCTTTAAGAATTTCTCCATCTTCTGGTAGAGCTCTATGCGGTTTTCTTCCTTGCGGAAGCCGTGTCCCTCGTCCTGCTTCATAATCCACTCATCATCTGACAGAGTGATACCACGGGCTTCAAGCTTTTCGCGCAGCTCAAGTGCATGATCATCGACAACACGTGGGTCACGAGCACCGTGTACAATCATCAAAGGTGCCTTGATCTTATCGACATGATCGAGCGGTGACATACGAGACATTAATTCTTTATCTTCTGGATCACCAATCTGAACCTTCATAACATCTTTAGCTGGCTCCCATGCCTTAGGCATAGTATCAAACAGCATACCGACATCGGTCACACCGACATAGTTGATACCACATTGGTACATATCGGGTGTAAAGGTCAATCCTGCCATCGTGGCATAACCACCATAACTGGCACCATAGATGCAGACACGATCTTTATCTACGATACCTTCCTTGATGAGATAGTTTACAGCGTCGGTAATGTCATGCTGCATTTCTGCACCCCACTTACCACCGTATCCGGCATGCTCAAACTTACGACCATAACCACCAGAACCACGATAGTTGACCTGAACAGTTGCCCATCCACGGCTGGCAAAGAATTGGTGCTCGGAGTTAAAGCCCCAGGAGTCACGAACGCCGAATGGACCACCATGTGGATTAACAATTAATGGTAGGTTTTCGCCATCGGAGTCTTTCGGGATGGTGATATAGCCAGGAATTGTCAGGCCATCACGACTCTCAAAGGCGAATGGCTTCATCGGTGACATCAGTTCAGGCTTCAATCGCGAATTAGACGGCAGTAGCCAACGCATTTGATTGTTCTGACGATTGTACAGATAGTACTGGCCAGGATCTGTATCACTCCAGACTCGAACAACATTGATCATCTCGTCCTCAGAGCGACTAGAGAGGCTAACGACCTTGTCAGGGAACGCCTGTTCCAGTGCGCTCATCATCGCTTTTTCCTCGTCATCAAAATAGACTCTGCGGGGATAGTCATCAAAGTAAGTAACACCCAGTAGCTTATTTCGTTTACGAGAGAACATCAGGCCGCCCATATCCACATGGTCAACACCATAGACAAGATCACCTAACTTATTGTTTTTGATGTCATATTTGTATATGGCACTGGTATCACGACTAATATTAGATGAGACATAGAGTGTCTCGTTATCAAAGTCGAAACCGAGTGGCGTCATGCCCTCGTCTAATACATTAAATTCCTGCATTGTGCGGAATTTCTTTTCACCCTGGTCTTTATAAAGAAATTTTCCTTCCAAACCCTCGAGTGTGTAAGCTCCGCGAACATAGCCATCGTTGTCCACTAACCACCCCTGTACATTACCTGGATTTTTAGCAAGCAATTTCATTTTCGGGTTCTTTGAGCGTTTAGCACTCCAGCGGCTTTTTACTGGTACTTTAAACAAATCCGGGTAGCGTGCATTACGACCGTTGTACTGAACAATAATGTGATCAGGATCGTCAGGTAATCGATTGACTACAGAGGCGCTGCGAACACCAGATGAGCCAAAGGTAGCGCCAACGATTTCTCTGACAACTGGCTTCTTGGTATCAGTCGTCACGGAAAAAATAGAGAATGCTTCTTGTCCAGCACTGGCATCAAGTGTGAACACGATAGTATTGTCATTAGCCCAGAAAAAACCACCGACATTCAGGTCTGAAAAAGCAGTCAAGGGTCTGGCATTACGCAGCGTCGCTACATCCAGTAGAACAATGTTACGCATCCCATTCACTGTTGAAATTACGGCCATGTCTTTGGCATCTGGCGATAAACTCAGACCCGAAAAGTCTGGATTTTTGAAGAAGTCTTCAACCGGAATATTGCTTGGTGAAGCAAATGCGGTTGTTGAGTATAGGAAAATACCTAATAAGAATAGACGAAGTTTTATCATGATTTTATTCGGTCTCTTGTTAGTGAAGGCCATATCTTACAGCTAACATACAGAGATTTGAAACGTAAAAGTATTTCAAAAAATGAATGACTATTGCGAGATAGATCTGCACATAAAAAAACACCGTCAGAGCGAATCATGACGGTGTCTTTTAACAGACTTGAAGCTTAATTAGAACTCGTAAGTTGCTTCCAAGTAAACCTGTCGACCAAGCGCTGACGCTGGGTAAACATATCTGTTGTACCACGGATAGTCGAAGAATAAATGACTGTCGTCCTTCGGAGCATCGGCACTAGTCAAATTAATGATTCTTGCTGCTAGTGTCAGCTGCTCATTCACAGAGTAGCTCGCAGTCAGATTGTAAGTGGTGTATGCACTAGTGCGCCACTCGCCATCATCGTTAGGAGCACGATATCTTGTTGATGAACCGCGACGTACTGTTGATAGAGTCGTAGTGAAGTCTTCATAACGATAGCTTAACTGTGCGGACGCAATCGAACGGAAATCCCATCCTCCTTGGATTGGATCATCTCGCAAGTCGATAATGTCACCACCAGCTTCAAGCTGATAATCGTTTTTCAACGTATGAGTCCACTCAAGATTAAGACCGAAAGTACCAAAGTCAGTTTCATGACGATAGAACATACGTGCATCTAAGCTTCCGATAGTTTGCAAAGCTGAGTTGATGGGTGATACGTTAAATTCGTCAACGAAAGATACACCAGTCACAGGGTCTGTAACACGAATGATTCGTGAAGATACCAGATCACAGCGATCTTGGGAAACGAGACCACTGTCAATGAAACACTCGAACTCGTCGCGTAAAAGACCATTAACGCTCTCTGTACGGACACGATCCTCAAGAGACATTTCCGAGTAGTCTAATGTGAACTGTAGATCGTCCATGACATCCCAGCTCATACCAACCCATTGTGTGTAACCTGTTTCGTCTTTAAGCGCATCTTCCGTATCCGATAGCTGAGTACCAGGTGTTCTTCTTACGAAAGAAGATGAGGCATTACAGTCATTACGGTCGAAGTTATCTGGTGTACCACCTGTTGCCAGATGTGATTCATAACATTGAACCAAGTCCACTGTTCCAGTAAAGAATCCTGTTCGTGTATACACGTAGTTCAGATCAGGCGCTCGGAAGCTTTCTGAATAACCAGCACGGAACAAAATATCATCACTTGGACGCCATTCCATTGTTATTGATGGGGTAAAGCGCGTACCGATAGATGATGAAACATCATCATAAGAGTCAATACGTCCTGCCAGATTCACGGTGAATGTTTCCAACAATGGAACAGCTAACTCACCACCAAGTGCGTAACGCTCACGATCACCAGTACCATCATAACCGGTGAGGTTCCACCAACCTGAACCAACTAAGTAGTCCTCTATCGGATCCTGTTGAATACGCTCATCAGGGTTAAATGAGAAATCTTGTCTTTCATATTCAAGAACCATCGCATAACCCAGATCACCGTTTTCCATCTCGGTTAATGTACCATTCATGACAAATTGTAAGCTTGAAGATGAGGTCTCATTACCATATTGCTGCTCACCAATCGCATCATTAATTAATGCAATATCAGCAGGCTTGTAGACGTCGTCAGATGTGAAACCGAATGTGCCATTACCCGACCACCAGTTGTCACCGAAGAAGCCGACACCTTGATACGTGCCAAGGAATGTTTCAATGACTTTCTCAGCTTTCCACCAGGGACGGAAGGTGTTCAATTCATAATCAGATTGCGTGAACGAGAACTCCCAGTCCTGTTCGCCCCAAGTACCTCGAGCACCCAAAGATACATTCAAAGCACTATCTTCAAACCGCTGATCCAATGAGCGGCCTAATTCTTGCTCAGTAAAGATACGGCGTGAGGTATACCAGTCCCAAGGAATACCAAAGATATTCTGACGGTTTGCACCGAAATCAATAATATCTTCAGTGATGCCCAAACCTGTACGATTAGCACGAGACTCGTTGTTGTAGTACATGACATCAGCGAATAATTCAACATCATTACTGAGCATGTAGTTTCCGCTCAAGGTCAATGACCAGCGGTCAGACTCGTTACGGAAATTGGTTGAAGCTGCATCATCACGTCCACAGTAGTTACCTCTGCCTTCACGGAACGCATATGCAGAACCGTTATTTAAAGCAGCACAAGTACCTTCTGTTGGTGGTGGGCGGTAGCCATCATCGGTGGCATCAAGTGCCCATCCATTGATGTTCCAATAATCAAACACCGCATTGTTGCGGAACAGAACACCATTACCAAATGGATAATCTAAATCTGAATCAAATTCTTCGAATTCACCTGACAGGATTTGATCACGCTGTTGGTATTCAAATATAGCTGTAAGGTTACCATTATCAAAGGTATGACCAGTTATAAACTGCAAACGTGTATCACCAGGCTTGTTCTTGGCTTCAACTGGCGTACCGTAAAGAATATTTAGCACATTCTCTTCCATATCGCGTTTCAGCTTAATGTTTACTACACCAGCGACCGCATCAGAACCATAAATGGCTGATGCTCCAGTGGCGAGAATTTCTATTTGATCAACAGCGGCTGCTGGAATTGAGCCAAAGTTGACCGCACTTGCTGATGCCTGATAAGGAGCAGGGTAGTTGGTGATACGGCGACCGTTGATAAGAATCAAGGTGTTACCAACACCTACACCTCTAAGATTGAATGTTTGCAGTTCAGCTCCGAAAGAGCCGCCTGCCTCAGGTCCTTCGAACTGAAGTCCGGAGTTTTGGGTTAAGTCCTTCAGAGCCTCGAATACTGTGGTTGCACCACGGGCTGCTAAATCTTCGCTTGAGATAATGATAACAGGCTGAGCACCTTCAACTTCAGTTCGTTTAATACGCGAACCAGTAACAGTAATCATGTTCTCATCATCTGAGCTGCTAGCTTCCTCTTCCTCAGCTTCCTGAGCAAAAGCGACTGACCCTGCATTTATCATCAATAATGATAATAAATAGGGACTGAATTTCTTCAGTGAATCTATCATTTGATATCCCCAGTTGGTTGTTTGATTGTTTGGTTTGTTTTAAGCGTGAAAAGGCCGTATTAGGCCGAATCACTTGATCGATAAAGATTATGTGACAATCACGTGCGTTCAGCAAGTGAAAATACTGAAGAAATAATGCAATTTAATAAAAGACGTCACTTCATCCATTTTATTCGTATGTCATACCGATATTTTGACGTTTAAATGGTGTTTTTTGATAGACAAAGTAATTCAGCCAATTACTAAAAATGAGATTACCATGACTACGCCAGCGCACCATGGGCTGACGAGTTGGATCATTATCAGGAAAGTAGTTCTCTGGTATTTGCGTGTCGATACCAGCCGAAATATCGCGCTCATATTCTGCTTTAAGATTAACAGGGTCGTATTCAGCATGCCCTAAAACAAAAAAGCTCCTCTGATCATGACTGGCAAATAGATAGGGGCCAGCCTCTTCAGAATCAGCAATAAGTTCTAACTCAGGGTGCTGTTTAATGTCCTCAACACTGATCGCGCCATATCTTGAATGCGGCGCCCAGAATTGATCGTCCGCGCCCCTTAAAATGGGATGATGTGGTTGGTGAATCTGATGTAAGAAAACACCGAATTTTTTCTCAGTCAGTACATATTTTTCTATATCATAAAAATGCCACGCTGCAGCCAGAGCTGCCCAGCAAATATACATTGTCGATGTGACATTTGTTTTTGACCAAGTCATAATTTCCTGTAGCTGAGGCCAATAAGAAACATCTTCAAATGCGATTTGGCCAAGCGGTGCACCCGTGATAATCAGACCGTCATACTTATGATCCTTCACCTCGGAAAACCTTCGGTAAAATGACTGAATATGCTCTCTAGGTGTATTTTTTGATTCATGCTCCTGAATATGCAGCAACTCGAGTTCTATCTGCATTGGACTATTCGATAAGATGCGCAGAAAATGTGTTTCTGTCTCTATTTTCTTTGGCATGAGATTCAAAAACAGAATATGCAGAGGCCTGATGTCCTGCGTTTGCGCCTCAGATTTAGGCATCAAAAAGATATCCTCTTTAGCAAGAATTTCTTTCGCAGGCAGATTGTCTGGTATGTTCAGTGGCATAAAATAGGCGTTTAGACGTCTAGATGGCTTAATTATACATCATGTTTTCACATTATGAATAGTTAAATGTCTTTATTTTGAAAACATTGATGTAAATCTCTTAAAATGTTTGTGGTATCATAAAACACTAATATCCACCCCATTTTGATACATTTGCATGAGCAAGATTTGGCAGAAAAATTTCAACAAGCTGTTTGAGTTTAAGACTATTCACGGCCATACGAATGTGCCGAAAAGTTATCATGACACCAAGCTCGCTCGCATCGTTATTTCACTTCGTCAACAGAAAAGAAATAATTCATTGAAACCAGAGCGCGAACTGGCACTTTTGCAACTCGGATTTGATTTCGATCCCCACGAGACCAAGTGGCAAGCCAATTATCAGAGTGTGGTTGAGTATTATCGCCTGAATGGTCACACCACTCTCAATCGTCGTAGCGATAATGAACATGAGCGTGCACTTGCAGAATGGGTGCACCGAATGCACAAATTGGTGCGTCAGGGTCAATTGGAAGAAGACAAAATTGTGCAGTTAAAACTTGTTAATATCGACGGCGATCCGGGTTCTCATCGATTGAATGAGCAGGGGTTGCCTGCCGCCTTTGCACAGAACCTTGAGAGGTTAATGTTACACATTCAACGACATGGAAATGAGCTTGATTCTTCCATGTTAGACCAATCACTCTATCAATGGGTAAAATTTCAAGATAAACGTATTAAGGCCGCATTGATCACACCTCGAGAGTTCACATCCCTCATCAGAACCGATATGAAACTTGCTGAAGCGAAATCAGGCAATATCATTCAGTTCGTACCGAAAGTTGCCTGATCGTTTTCACTCTTAAGAATAAACTCGAAAAATTAGTTTGAATCACTCGCCTCAGGTGAGCTAATTAAAATCAATTCTTCTTGCGGTGGAATCAAATATTCGGCAGCGTCGTCTCTAATGACAACCATTTCCTCAACACTAATGGTTTTTGTTGTGCCATCAGCTCTGGACCATGCATGGAAACCATCAAAAGCGAACACCATTCCTTTTTTCAAGCGCCGTTGTGCTGCAGGTCGCTGTCCAGGTATGTGTGAGCCGCCTAGGTTAGGACCGATATCATGTGCGACATAACCAACAGGATGGCCCGTGCTCCACATGACATATTCTGACTTATTCTGTTTCATAAGCGCGCGTTGGGCAGCATCGACATCCTCGCCTCGTACGCCAGGTTTCATCGCTGCAAAGGCGGCCTTGCCGCCATCGCGACCAGATTCCCAATAGAACTGGATATCTTCAGGTGCTCGAGTTTCCTCTGGCTTTAGTACGTAAGCAAAACGTTGGATATCTGTCACCCAGCGATCGTGAACCCGAATACCAAAATCAGTCTGTATGACATCGCCGGGCATGATAACTTTGTTGGTAGCATGTGAGTGACCGCGATCGGCACCGGAATTGACGTTCGGATTTTGATCAGGCGCCCAGGCATCCCCCACACCATATTCTGCCATTTTATTTTTAAGAAACTTGGCAACATCAGCATCGGTAGTCACACCCGGAACAATGGTTTGATAGGCCTCAATTTGCCATGCCGCAGTTAACTCGGCAGCCTCGCGCATAATATCTACCTCAGCGGGTAATTTAACGCTCAGCCACTCATATACTAAATTGGCCGAGGATACGAAATTCTCACTGGCAGATCCTAAGGCTTTTCTGAGTGCTCTGAATTGACTGTGGCTCAGACCATCAGCCAACTCATCATCGTTAGAACTGTTGATCGCAATCGCTTTAAAATTTTGTTTCTGGATAAACTCACCCGCTATTTCAATGGCTGATACGCCACGATCAATCGGGATAACTTCATCATGAATATTCAACTCATTAAGCGCTGTGAATTCGCCGATGGGAGAGAAAACTTTGGAGTGGAAGCCTGTATCGTCGACGTAAAACAGAAATACAGCCGTGCCACTGGCATTTTCACCGCCAATATGATCAGCTAGAGGATCATTGTTATTCTCGCGACAAATGGTTATCCAGGCGTCAACATTGGCCGCTCTCATAGCCTGAGGCAGGAGTGAGTTTATCCGCTCTTTTCTGATCTCAGGCCAAGGGTCTGGCCCCCAGTCTTTGCCGTTCGCAGCATTGGATGAAAACAGTACAATCGCGCTTATTAAAATTAGAATCTGTGATATAGGTTGTTTCATAATGATGAGTATCCAAGTAGTGGGTCAGCAAACTTGATTGAATTGCTGCCAATGATTTAATCATACAGACTCGATGATAATAATAAAATGTCATTCTAATCTCTGACATCACCGCCATGCTATTGGAATCAATTCAGTATGTTGATAGACTCGCTGATACTGTCAATTAATATCCTTTAACCATGCTGTTCGAAACCGATGATTTACGCATACGCTCAATCAAAGAGCTGTTGCCTCCTGTTGCTTT
>CAXRAF010000052.1:0-17917 GCA_964228485.1 Alteromonadales bacterium
CCGACTTAGAGCGCGACATGCTGGTGCAATCTGCAGCTATCGGAGAAAAGAGTCCTGAAAAACATATCATCATTAACAAGCTAGAGATTCCTATTGGTAAGGGTATCACCGGTACTGTAGCCGAAACTCGAAAGCCGATCATTCTTGCGGATATTTCCTCAGATGACCGATATATTGATGATTTAGATGAGTTTCAATCAGAAATATGTGTGCCAATGGTTCATGAGGGTGAATTGATCGGCGTCATTGACAGTGAGCATCCGCAACTTGGCTACTTTAACCAACAGCACCTTGAAATACTGAAAACAATAGCCGCTTTTACCAGTGTCAAAATTATCCAATGCCGCATTCAAAACCGACTCAGAGCGCAAGCAAGTGTCATCAGGCAAGTATCAGAAGCGGTGTTAGTCTTCGGTAGCGATGGCGTCATTGTCGATTGTAATACAGCAGCAGAAGTACTTTATGAATATGAAACGCTGGAGTTAATTGGCACACGTGTCAGAGAATTGCTATCAAAAAATGTAAATTTTGATCTTTTGATCGATGAAATTACGCAGTCTGTTGCTCAATTTGGCTTCTGGAAAGGACAAATCGCCATAAGTAACATTAACACTGATGGTAATGAGATGATGACCGAAGTGAGTGTCACCAAATTAATCGATGATAAGATTGATGATGAACTCTACATTGCTGTCACCAGAGATATTTCCGAGTTGGTCGAGCGCACCAGACAACTTGAATCTAAAACCGAAGAGCTCAAAAAGGAGAATCTGAGAAGAATCGACGTCGAGGATGATTTGCAAGAGGCGCTTGAGGAAGCCAGAAAAGCATCCGCAGCAAAATCATCTTTCCTATCGGTGATGAGTCACGAACTGAGAACGCCAATGAATGCAATCATCGGGGCGTTACAAATCATTCAGGATGAACCGCTGACCAATAACCAGAGTAAACTGGTAGAAACCGCAAAGGATGCTGGTGACTTTCTGGTCAATCTACTAACCGATGTTCTGGATATCTCAAAGATTGAAAGCGATGGCGTGACCATCCATTACAGGGACTTATCAATTCGTCCATTTATGAGAAAGTTTGAACGCCAGATTTCAGTATTAGTTGAAGCCGCCGGCTGTAGCTGGAATATGACCATTGATCGACATGTTCCAGATATAATCACCATGGATATAAATCGACTGCAACAGATTCTGACAAATTTTGTTGGTAATGCCTGTAAATATGCCCCCGATTCTCTCATCCATGTGAAAATTTATATGCAGTCACCTGAGGTGATAATTTTTTGCGTTGAAGATACTGGTCAAGGGATTGCAATTAAGGATTTATGCCGTATTTTCGAGCCATTCAATCAAGTTGATAGCGAACTAAACAGAAAGACCAGTGGTGTTGGACTCGGTCTTTCGATTTGTAAACGCTTATCTGAAGCCATGGGTGGCACTTGTGAGGCTGATAGTAAGTTGGGCGAAGGCTCCAAATTTTATTTGCGACTACCCTGCAATACAGCTCAGCAAAAATCTCAGGTGCAAGCGCACAAAGATAAATTAATCGCTGAGAATGCTGATGAGTTTGAGCAAAAAGATATATTACGGATCATGCTCGTGGATGATAGTGAAATTAATCAGTTGATTGCAAAGAAGATGCTCGAGAAAAGTGGACACAAGGTTGTATCTATCATGAATGGTTATGATGCGATCGAGGCCTCGAAAACAAAACGATTTGATGTCATTCTAATGGACCTGCAGATGCCAGAGATGGACGGTCTCACTGCTGCACGTAAGATTATCGAAATCAATGGCATTAACCGAAATACACCCATTATTCCAATGACAGCAAATGTCGGCTCCGAATTTGAAATACAAACTGCAGACGCTGGCATGACCGGATTTATTCCAAAGCCAGTGAATCCTGATAAGATGCTTGGTTCCATTTACCTTGCGCTTAGAGAGAGTCATATGGCAAACAACAATTATGGCTTGGGACAGATAAATAAAAATCAGTCACAAGTAGATAAAAAACGTACTGACTAAACTACATTATGATTAACCACAGGCTAATAATGCTTGTAAAACACCACTAAGAGAACTTGAGGATATATATGACAACTCAAATTATGGGCTTTCACTACACGTTGAGAGACAACGATGGCAACGTAATCGATTCATCAAACGGTGGAGCTCCCCTTTTATTCATGCTTGGCTCTGGTCATATCATTCCCGGTCTTGAAAATGAGATCTCTGAATTAGCGATTGGCGATAAGAAGAATGTTGCAGTACAAGCTGCAGACGCTTACGGCGAAGTAATTGATGATCTGAGAGTTACAGTTCAGCGCTCCCAGTTTCCTGAAAGTGATGCGTTAAAAGAAGGTGATCAATTCCGTGTGAATAGTGATCCCAATACTCCTGTATTTACCATCGTTAAAATTGAAAACGATGATATCCATATCGATGGCAACCACCCTCTAGCGGGCGTTGATTTAATCTTTGATGTTGAGATAACAGAAAAAAGAGACGCAACCGAAGAAGAAATTGCCCACGGCCATGCTCACGGACCTGGTGGACACCACCACTAGAACCCTGAGAGTTGTCGCAAAAGATTAACTATCAAGTAAATGCCTAATTCGAATTAACAAATCTGTAATGTCGATTGGTTTAGAAATTATGTTCTCATGCAGCGATGGGGCGATTATATCTTTTGTATAAATATCAGAATAACCACTCATTAATTGTAATTTCGTAGAAGGATAATCTTTCATAATTTCAGCACACAGTTGATAGCCATCCATTTCGGGCATAATTACATCTGTTAAGACGCAATCAATTTGATGTTCTGCCATGACATTCAGTGCTTCTATGCCATTAGTAGCGGTGTAAGTGGTATAACCGTTATCTGATAAAGCTATCTCTAATAATTCCAGCAAAACTAATTCATCATCGACAATCAAGATAGACTCACTACCACTTACCTCTGCACTGTCACTACTCATGGTGTGATCTTTAGATTTGGCTTCGACTCGAGGTAGATATAGAACAAACTGACTGCCTTGATTTAACTCGGAGAAAGCCTTAACAGCACCACCTGCACGAGATACAAAACCAAAAACTTGAGATAATCCTAAACCTGTACCCTCTTCTTTAGTTGTGTAAAATGGTTCGAATATTTTTTGTACAACATCTTCAGGCATCCCACGACCAGTATCGATAATACTGATTTCCATATAATCACCCTCTGGAATATTGAGAGCACTGGAATCTTTATGACTTAATTTGATAGTTTTAGTTTTGATCGTGAGCGTATTCTCACCAGGCCTCTCTTCCATGGCCATTTTGGCATTTAGAACCATATTTAATATTGCATCAACAAATTCATGAGTATCCACAAGGCAATGCCATGAAAAATGGCTCAAATCATAAATTAATCGTATTCGTGCAGTAAGCGCTTTTTCAAACATCTCTTGATGCTCTAGTAGAGATTTGTTGATATCAACGACTTCAGGCTCTATTGACTGTTTTTTTGAGAAGGCGAGTAATCGCTTAACTAGGCTTGCCCCTCTGTTACCAGCTGCACTAATTTGATTGGCATATTTTGCTACCGCTTCATTCCCATTTGTTTTGTCTGGTAGTTGTAACATCTGTGAATAACCTAAGATTATGGCGAGTAGGTTATTAAAATCATGG
The DNA here is from genome assembly GCA_964228485.1 of Alteromonadales bacterium. Lineage (GTDB taxonomy): Bacteria > Pseudomonadota > Gammaproteobacteria > Enterobacterales > CAXRAF01. The sequence goes on from CAXRAF010000052.1 coordinate 3,684, forward strand.
GCAATCCCTCCAGTCAATTTACCTAGGGCTTCCATTTTTTGTGACTGTAAAAACTGCTCTTGAAGATTTTTTCGGTCAGTAATGTCTCTAATTGCTGCGACAACGAGTGATTCGTCATTCGTTTTAATCGGACTCAAACTTATTTCCGCAGGAAACTGATGACCTGACTTAGCCAATCCGTATAAAGGTATGCCTGATGCCATATCACGAGATGTAGGATTAGCTAAATAACTTTGCAAATATGTTCTGTGCTTCACACGTAAATCAGATGGAATCAATACTTCGAGCAATTGATCTACAATCTCATGTTCCTGGTATCCAAAGACATCAGTAAACTTTTCATTCGTATTGACGATATAACCCTGATTGTTGACTACGATCATCGCATCTGGGGCGCTTTTAATAAGCAATAATAGATTAGCTTGTCCCTGCTCAATCTCTTTCATTGCAGGTTTAAGCATATATATGATCAATATCCCTCCAAGGAATATTAGTGCCAACGCTAATATTGAGGATTTAATTGCGCTGGCAATAAACGGCTGCTGAATCTCGCTCGCATCGAGTTTTGCAACTAAGCCCAACGGATGATTGCCTACAGGAGTATAGGCAGCAATCACCATCTCGCTACGATAATCGAGACCACGCACCCAACCAACTTTATTAGCAAGTGCATGCCGCATTGGCTCAGCAATTTCTGAAGTTAATGGGATAACTTTGTTACTTTGGTCTGTCTCGAAGCGAAATGACGATAAAAAACGAATATTCTGGCCATCATTTAAACCAACCACAAATTCACCTGACTCACGAAATCCTTTTAATTCGTTGAGTAAAGGTTCAATCGTTTGCTCTAGTTCGGTTAAGTTGTCACTGAAAGAATTCTGATGCTCATGAGATGAAATGTATGCTTCTAGTAGGAATGCTTCATTAAGTACCATCGCCTGAAGTTGCTTGCTCTCATGTATTAATGCATCTTCCCAAAGGAAATAATAGGTCAAACCAAGCGTTGACATAAAAATTACAGCCATTGTTGCCAATGCAGTTGTAACAATTTGGCGTTGCTTTTTATATATCTTGTCGATTTGCATAGTTTGTCATCAGACGGCCGGAGCGCGAGAATCATTGAAAAGTATAGTAGATTATTTCAAATTAACACTACCCGCACACTGTTTTGATGGTTAGTTGAATTAAAGAATGACAGGTAATACAAAAGCTTCACCCTTCGGGCCGTTACCATTGGTAACGTTCATTCATCAGCTACGCTGACTCATGTCGAACCATGAGGGTTCTCATCAAGTCATATCTCACACATACAAAAAAGCCCTGCAGAAGCAGGGCTTTTTCATATGTGGCGGAGAGACAGGGATTCGAACCCTGGATAGGCTACTAACCTATGCTGGTTTTCAAGACCAGTGCATTCAACCGCTCTGCCATCTCTCCGAAGATGGCGAATCATACCTGAACTATTCGAAAACGTGAAGTCCAAAATACCGGTTTTTCTTGAAAATTTTGCTGCTAACCCAATATAATAAATGTGTGTAAGGAAATAGACCTTGCAGTCACATTTATCACTGTCAAATGAGGTATTGAAACCTATGGACTACAATTCAGTAGCTTCACCCAGAACTGCTGCGGCTGGCTTAGAGATTAATAAGGTATTAAAGAATACTTATCTCCTGCTTTCTGCGACCATTATATTTAGTGCTGTCACTGCCTTCTTCTCGATGAGCATGGGCATGTCAGTCAATACATATTTATTTTCTGTCATCGGCGCATTCCTGCTTGGTATCTTTGTACTACCAAGAACTGCCAATTCGTCCGCTGGTATCGGAGTAATCTTCCTAATTACCGGCTTGTTAGGTTTCGGACTAGGACCGATTATAAACATCTACCTTCAGGCAGCGAACGGTGCACAGATCGTTACTACTGCATTAGGTGGCACAGGTATCATATTCCTAGGTCTTTCAGGCTATGTTTTGACTACTAAGAAAGACTTTACATTCATGGCCGGTTTCTTGATGACTGGCATGATGGTTATCCTGCTAGGCATTCTGGCTAATCTGTTCCTTAACATCCCAGCCTTCTCATTAGCGATTTCAGCTGGTGTGATTATGCTCATGAGTGGTTTCATTCTGTTTGATACTAGCCGCATCGTCCGCGGTGGTGAGACTAATTACATAATGGCTACTTACGGCATGTATCTGAGCATCTTCAACATATTTATTCATCTGTTGAACATTCTTGGCTTCATGGGTGATGACTAGAATTTAAACACTTGATTAAAGCCCGGCCTGACCGGGCTTTTTTATGCTTACTACGAGGTTTATCAAATGGACTGGACAAAGATAATTTGGGCTATTTTAATCGTTATGATGATCGCCTCTTTATGGCCCGCTTATAAGCACCACATGAAGCATGGCAAAAAGGCTGAAAAAGGCGATTGGGAAGGCGCCCTTTTACCACTCGGTGCAGTTGTAGTCTTAGTTATCCTGCTAATAATGTCCGTCAGGTAAACTAGCCGATACTCTCCAATCCACCCATGTAGGGTCTTAAGACTTCTGGTATCGTGATAGTACCATCGGCGTTTTGGTAATTCTCAAGAATTGCCACTAATGTTCTGCCAACCGCCAAACCCGAGCCATTCAATGTGTTCAGCAACTCTGGTTTACCCGTTTCACTATTGCGGAATCTGGCGTGCATCCGGCGTGCCTGAAAATCCGCAAACCAGCTACAGGATGAAATCTCGCGATAAGTATCTTGCGCAGGTAACCAAACTTCCAGGTCATAGCACTTATGAGCACCAAAGCCGATATCACCAGAACAAAGAATAACCTTTCGGTATGGCAGGTTTAGTTTTTGTAAGATGGCTTCGGCGTGACCTGTGAGCGATTCCAATGCCGCCTCACCTTCTGATGCCGGAACTAATTGCACCAGCTCAACCTTCTCGAATTGATGTTGTCTGATGAGACCACGGGTATCTTTACCGTAGGAGCCTGCCTCAGAGCGAAAACATGGTGTATGACTGACAAATTTCAGTGGCACCTGATCGGCATCAAATAACTCGTCACGGGCAATATTAGTAACAGGCACTTCGGCTGTTGGGATCAGGTAAAATTGCCGGTTATCTTCGGTACTGGTGTCTATCTTGAATAAGTCATGCTCGAACTTAGGTAACTGACTGGTGCCTAACAGACTATCGGCATTAACCATGAAAGGTACATAGACTTCCTCATAACCATGCTCCTGCGTATGGACATTCAGCATGAATTGCGCCAGAGCTCGCTGCAGACGCGCTAATTGATTGCGCATTAGCACGAAGCGTGAGCCGGTAATTTTAGCCGCTGATTCAAAGTCCATCCCGTTCAGAGCGGCACCCAAATCAACATGATCTTTGACCTCAAAATCAAAATTTCTTGGCGTGCCCCAAAGACTGACTTCTTGATTGTCTTCTTCGCTGTTACCTTCTGGAACGGCATCATGTAGCACGTTTGGCATCTCAAGATGCATTGTCTCGAGTGCGTGTTGTACTTCCACTAATTCGTGACGGGCTTGATCAAGTTGTTCACCTAGACTACCGACAGCCTCAATTAATGGCTGGATATCCTCACCCTTGGCCTTGGCCTGACCAATGGCTTTCGATCGTGTGTTACGCTCATTTTGCAGCTGTTCAGTTTTAACCTGAAGTGCCTTACGTTGCTCTTCAAGTCCCTGATATTTCTCGACATCAAGGTCATAGCCTCGTTTTTTCAGATTTGCTGCCACCGCGGCGATATCTGAGCGTAAGAGCTTTGGGTCAATCATAGATATCTCATTAAGTTCGGGTAAATTTTCAGGCGGCGATTATAGCCTGTATCGTCAGGGGATTCATCCTTCTCAAGATCATATTTAAGCCATTGGAGCTAAATTTCTGGCCAACAGAAACCCTATAAAGGTCGCGCCAATGCTAGCAAATAGATTCAGACCGATATTGATACTAGCTTTGAGGTACGCAGCATTCTGTAGCAAAGTGACAGTATCGAGTGAAAAAGCGGAAAACGTGGTAAATGCACCTAGAAAACCGATGACCACAAAAGCCCGCATCTCTTGACTCATTTCTGCGCCGGTATTGCTCCAAACTCCGATTAAAATACCAATCAACAAGCAACCACTCACATTAGCAACCAGTGTGCCCCATGGAAACTCAGAACCAAACCAGATTAGGAATAGTTGCTGCACCAGATAGCGACTAATCGCACCCAGTGCACCACCGGCAGCAATCGCGACGAGTAACATAGGTGAGAGATTCATCATTTTTTCTTCGCCTGCTCATCCAATTCTTTTAAGTGACGTAACTTTTCAGCAATTTTTATTTCCAAACCCCTGGGTACCGGATTGTAATACTGAGTAGGTTGTTTTTCATCTGGAAAATAAGACTCTCCCGCTGCATAGGCATTTGGTTCATCATGGGCATAACGATACTGCTTGCCATAATCGAGGTCTTTCATCAAATTGGTTGGGGCATTACGTAACTTTAGTGGCACATCATAGGAGGGCTCATTCTTGATATCCTTCATTACCGCCTTAAACGCGCCATAACTGGCGTTACTTTTCGGTGCACAAGCCATGTAGAGTACCGCTTGTGCAATCGTCAACTCCCCTTCTGGAGAGCCTAATCTTTCTTGTGTTTCCCAGGCATCCAATGCAATGCGTAGCGCTCTCGGATCGGCATTACCGATATCCTCACTGGCCATTCTGACCACACGTCTGGCGATGTAGAGTGGATCACAGCCACCATCAAGCATCCGCGCAAACCAATATAGTGATGCATCAGGATCAGAGCCCCTCACTGACTTATGCAGTGCTGAGATTTGATCATAAAATTGCTCGCCGCCCTTATCAAAGGTCCGATAACTCTGGCGAAGCACGGCATGTAAGTGCTCATCTGTGACTTCGTTTGTAGTCTCTGCAGAGAGCGAATCAGCGAGAATCTCCAATAGGTTAAGTAGCCGACGTGCATCACCATCAGCACTGGCGATTAATTGTCCTCTCTGCGCTTCGTTCAGAGTCATATTCAGCGCACCCAGACCGACTTCTACATTCGATAAAGCACGATTGATAATGTTATCCATCGCCTCATCAGAAAGACGCTTAATGAGGTATACTCGAGCTCTGGACAGTAATGCATTATTCAACTCAAATGACGGATTCTCGGTAGTTGCACCAATAAATATGACGGTACCGTCCTCTACATGAGGTAGAAAAGCATCCTGCTGTGCCTTGTTGAATCGATGGACCTCATCAACGAATAATACCGTACGCTTACCTTGCGATCGCAGGTATTTAGCTTTATTGATTGCTTCGCGGATATCTTTAACACCCGCCAGTACAGCCGAGATTTTTTCAATGTGACTATGACTGAGTTCGGCTATGAGTGACGCAAGCGTAGTCTTACCGGTTCCGGGAGGACCCCAGAAAATCATGGAGTGTAAATGATCGGATTCTATCGCCTGAGATAGAGGTTTACCGTCACCAATGATGTGATCTTGGCCAACATAGTCACTCAGAAGTTTAGGTCTTAGACGGTCTGCAAGTGGCCGGAAATGTTCTGGCTCATCGAACATTAATCAACATCATCCGCAACTGTGGGACGCATATCTATGACATCGTAGTCTTCAGGTATTTCTGCGCTGAACTTTGTTGCATCGACGATTTGATTTTGTCGACTGTTGGTCATCGTTACTCGGGTTAACTGTCCTAAACTATCATATAGCTCAAGCGTGTTAAGTACGTTGTCTTTAAAACCGATACGCACCCGTTCAAAATTACCACTGCTGTCTAGTGGATGAAGCACATAGAAGTCACCCTCTTCAATGGCTTGTTTCTCAACTGTAAACAATTCTTTTATATTGGCCTGCTCTCTGACCAGTAATAAAATCGGCGCATTCTGAACTTCTTCATCCAATGGGTTGATAATGACCTGCTCCAAATCATCATCGATAGTCCATAAGGCCTCGCCGTTTGAAATAATCGTTTGCGCAAACGGAGTAAAGGTTTGCCAAAGGAATTGATTAGGACGTTTGAGTAAGAATTGTCCTGAGGTGGTTTCTTCTGTGCCACGGTTTGCTGCATAGCGTTGTTGGACAAAATTTGCTTCAAAAGACCGGATACTTTCCAGTCTGGCTGACAGTTCATTACTGACCGAGTCGGCGTTGTCTAATTGCTTACTCGCTGTTTCAGCGAACATTGATAAGGTACACAGACATAGCAGTGCCGTTGATAGAAATTTCATATTAATCTAGCCTTGGAGGTGCAGGTGCCAGAACTTCTCGTGAGCCATTGGATTGCATCTCGCTAACAACTCCTGTTGCTTCCATTTCTTCGATCATGCGGGCAGCTCGGTTATATCCAACCTTTAATTTGCGTTGCACACTCGAAATCGATGCTTTTCGCGTCTCCGTCACAAATGCCACAGCCTCATCATAGAGGACATCAACATCTGAATCACTCGGTTCTGGTGCGATCCCTGGTAAATCTTGAGCGATCCCTCCACCAGAGGTAATTTCCTCAATGAAGTCCGGTTCACCACGGTTTCGCCAATCATCAGCCACCTTATGTACCTCATGATCAGCTACAAAAGCTCCATGGACACGCGTCGGAATACTGGTACCAGCAGGCATATACAACATGTCACCCTGCCCTAGTAATTGCTCTGCACCCATTTGATCTAAAATGGTCCGTGAATCAATTCGTGAAGATACTTGAAACGCTATTCGACTCGGTATATTGGCTTTGATCAGACCCGTGAGGACATCCACACTCGGTCGTTGAGTAGCCAAAATTAAGTGAATACCGGCAGCACGCGCTTTTTGAGCGATGCGTGCAATCAGCTCTTCAACCTTCTTACCGACAATCATCATCATGTCAGCAAGCTCATCTATTACGACCACAATAAAGGGCAGATGTTCCAACTCAGGTGGATCCATTAGCATATTATCTGTCGGCTCCCACAGGGGATCCCTCAGTGGCTCACCCTTCTTTACGGCATCGGCAACTTTTCGGTTGTATCCGGCTAGATTACGCACGCCAAGTGCAGACATTAGCTTGTAACGTCGTTCCATTTCGCCAACACACCAACGCAGCGAATTCGCGGCATCCTTCATGTCAGTTACCACTGGAGCCAACAGGTGAGGAATACCGTCATAGACCGAGAGCTCGAGCATTTTCGGGTCGATCATGATCATGCGGACTTCTTCTGGCGTGGCCTTGTACAACAGACTGAGGATCATGGCATTGATCCCCACCGATTTACCTGCACCGGTGGTACCGGCAACAAGCAAGTGAGGCATTTTTGCCAGATTGACTACAACGGGTTGACCTGAAATATCCTTACCAAGACACATACTCAGCTTAGAGCTTGAGTCATCAAAGGCTTTCGATTCAATCACTTCACTGAGGTTGACCATTTCACGCTGTTCGTTGGGTATCTCCAAGCCAATCACTGATTTGCCGGGAATAACTTCTACAATACGGACACTGATGGCGGATAAGGCGCGTGCCAGATCTTTAGACAGGTTAACAATCTTATTGACCTTAACACCGGGTGCTAAATCTAATTCAAATCGGGTAATTACGGGTCCGGGATGAACCGCGACGACCTGTGCTTCAATGGCAAAGTCAGCCAGTTTCAGTTCTACCTGTCGTGACATGGCTTCGAGTGATTCCGCGGAAATTTGATGCTGAGGTCCTTCGGAGGCATCGAGCAAACCAAGTGCTGGCATTTCGCCATCGACTGGACCTTCAAATAACTTGGTTTGTCGCTCTTTTTCTTTGCGGACACTGGTTTCTACTTGCTGGATAACGGGTTCAATTTTGACCGGTTTACGTTTGGCAACCTTCTTGCGCTCTTCTTTGACCGACTTAACCCGCTCCTGAGTCATCTTGCGAGTCTGCAAACGCTCTCGCCATTCACTGATTTTAAATTGACTATACTCAAGAAATTCGAAGAAGTAATAGCCCACCTGATCCATGAGCCATAGCCATGATAATCCTGTAAACCAAGTCAATCCGGTCAAAAATAATGCTAACAGTAATAACGTTCCGCCGGTGATACCAAAAAATGGGATCAACGAGCCTGCCATAACCTGACCAAGAATGCCCCCAGCGCTATAACTTGGCTGAGTAACGGGATCAAGAAAGTGGATATGCGCCAAACCAGAGCCAGCGATTAATGTCAGAACAAAACCAAAACTCTTGAATGTAATGAATAACCTATGATTATCTGGCTTCTCTTTCTCGCTCTGGTAACTGAGATAGGCAACGTACCCTATCATGAGTGGAAAGATGTATGCGATGTAACCAAAAAACTGTAAGAAGACATCTGAGAACCAGGCTCCCGCTCGACCACCTGCGTTTTCCACCACATTAGTCGTGCCACTGAAAGTCCAACCCGGATCATTGGGGTTGTAAGTAAACATGGAGAGCATCAAAAAGCAGGCGATCGCGACAAGGAAGATCATCATTCCCTCGCGTAACCGCTTATTCATCGGATTGTCGGAATTATCAGTTACTTTTGCCGTCGCTCTACTGACTGGTTTACGACGTGCTTTCGACTTTTTGATCGATGCTTGTTTCAATCATCTCTTCCTTCATAGTTAGAATGACAATAATACCTCATCATTCAGTTTAATCAATGGCTGTAAGCAATTGATATTAAATAATAACCTGTTTCATTCATTCGCCTTTGAGGGGATAGGAATTTCAATTGATTCCTTAACCTCTTCCATCACCATGTATGAACGAGAACTACTGACGCCCGGTAGCATGAGTAATGTCTCACCCAGCAACTCACGATACTGACTCATATCTGCAACGCGCGTTTTCAACAGATAATCAAAATCACCAGAAACCAGATGGCATTCAAGAATTTCGTGACGCTCTTTGACCGCTTCTTTTAAATCACGAAACACATCACGCGAGGTGTGGTTTAACTTTATCTCGACAAAGGCCAATAAACTGGCAGAGAGCTTCTGCGGGTTTAAACGACTATGGTAGCCCATAATAAAGCCGTGTTTCTCGAGACGCTTAACTCGCTCCAGACACGGTGTCGGACTCAAATGCACACGACGGGCTAGTTCAACGTTACTGATCTTAGCATTAGCCTGTAACTGATCGAGTATTTTCAAGTCAGTGCGGTCGGGCTTAAAACGCGGCTCCACAGAAGTGTTTTCCTCTTTATTTTCAATATTAATAGTTTTTTATACTGCCAATATTATTATTTAAAGTCAAATATTCTCCTATAAAGCTTATATACTAGTGAAATATTTTTTTGACTGATAAGCCATTTATACCGAGGTTAATTATGTTAATAGGTGTACCAAAAGAAATTAAAAATAATGAATTCCGCGTTGGTATGGTCCCCGCGAGTGTTCAGGAAGTTGTCACTGCAGGCCATGCGGTGATTGTCGAAACGAATGCCGGATCAGGCATTGGCTTCACTGATGCAGATTACGAGGCCGTTGGAGCAACCATTCGGCAAACAGCCGAGGAAATATTCGCTGACGCTGAGATGATCGTTAAAGTCAAAGAGCCACAGGCCGTTGAGCGCGCAATGTTGCGTGAAGATCAAATATTATTCACTTACTTGCACCTAGCACCTGATCTGCCGCAAACAGAGGAACTAGTCGCCTCTAAAGCAGTATGTATTGCCTATGAGACGGTCACCTCGCCATTGGGTGGCCTACCCTTACTCGCGCCGATGTCAGAAGTTGCGGGTCGGATGTCAATTCAGGCCGGAGCACAGTGTCTGGAGCGGTCAAAGCAAGGTCGCGGTATGCTTCTCGGTGGTGTCCCGGGTGTTGCACCGGCCAAAGTAACCATCATCGGTGGTGGTGTGGTAGGTTCTAATGCTGCTCAGATGGCGGTCGGCATGGGTGCAGATGTTGCCATTCTGGATCGTAATGTCGATGTACTGCGAAAACTTAATGTACAGTTTGGCGCATCGGTAAAAACCATATTCTCTAGTAAGGAAGCGCTTAATGAGCATGTGCTGAGTGCTGACTTAGTCATCGGTGGAGTTTTGATCCCCGGTGCCGAAGCTCCGAAGTTGGTCACAGCCGATATGATCAAGCAGATGAAGCCGGGCGCTGCCGTAGTCGATGTAGCCATTGATCAGGGTGGATGTTTTGAGACCTCACATCCAACAACACATGCAGAGCCAACCTATATTGTCGATGATGTGGTGCATTACTGTGTTGCGAATATGCCTGGAGCAGTTCCTAGAACTTCGACCTTTGCATTGAACAATGTCACCCTGCCCTACATCTTGAAGTTGGCTAATAAGGGCTATAAGCAAGCGCTCGCCGAAGATGAGCATCTGCGACTAGGGTTAAATGTGTTCCATGGACAGGTGACCTGTGAGCATGTAGCAGTTAATCTTGGGTTTGATTATGTCAGCCCTGAGGCAGCCCTAGGACTGTAATTCAGGCACTGTTCTGAGCTTTGCATAACATAGAAAAGGCCATCTGATGATGGCCTTTTTTATTGCTGATTGCATTGTTTAGCGAGTATATGAACTCGGTTGATTCAAGCACCAATTAACAGACGTGATCGCTGACCCATGAGTTTTTGTATACCAATACTAACAAGGACCGATAAAGTGACACTCATGATGAGAGTACCCAGACCGTATGCAAACGTGGCTGCAAGTGTCTGCGGCACCAAACTGTAAGCCTTAGCGATCTCCATAAACAGCATGATGAATGCCACATGTATGAAATAGATAGAGAACGAGTATCTTGCCAGGTAATCAATCACAGGCGGCACCGAGTGGACCGTTTTGTGGAAGAGATTCAACATAACCATCGCAAATGCCATTCTCAGTATGTAAGTCACGGTCTCCTGCCCATTAACTTCCAGAAAGCCCCACTGAACAGGACGAATATCATTCATTAACATGAAATAATACACACCACTGAATAGTAAGAATGTCGCAATGAGTAGTGTATTTCGCTGCTCAATCCAACGGATGACTGAATCCATATTCTTACCGATGTATAGACCCAGCATATATGGACCAATAAAGTAGATTACAGTAGCCGGATGGAAATTTGGCCATACGCGAGAAATCACCAACGGTAACATCAGGAATAGAATGAACCAGAACTTGCGTGGACTATCCACAGCACGATTCAGCCAGGGAGTCATGGCAAACAAAATCATGATCACAGGGATATACCATAAGTGGCCACTGGCATGTCCCGTTACTGTAAAGAACGTCATACCGGCGACTAATTGCCACATCGCCAGATCAGGCGGTGGATTAACCATGCCCATCGCAGCCCAGATGCCTATATACATAACGCTGATGAGAATGAATGGCACATAGACATTTAACGTCTTTGTCTTCATAAATGCTTTATATGGTTTATCTTTGAGTACCAGACTGAATAAGATCCCTGAAATCATGGCAAAGTAGATGGTCGAGCCATGAAATAGCGCCTCTATACCACTGAATAGCGGTGTGAGATGCTCAGGTAGTTGATTATCATTGAACATGTAAATCGGCATTGACCAGCAATGCGCCGCGACGATCAGCAAGATACAGATGCCACGGAAATAATGAACGTATTGATAAAAGATCTTATCTCTCATAGTGGTTAATACCCCAATTGCCCCATTAGTTATATTTTAACGCTGCAGCTCAGACAGATGCACGAATGCACATGTTACGAAGTTGCCTCAAACGTAACTAAAAATGTCACGTTAATAACTTTATTTACTGAGAATTGCCCCCACCTTCTCATGTATGTTGAACTATTATCAGTTCACGATTAACATACCGAGGTTGTCTAGCCTCATCAGTACTAATCCAGATTAAGGAATCTCAAATGTCCGAACCAAGACATTGTCAATTACTCATTCTGGGCTCAGGCCCAGCCGGTTACAGTGCCGCAGTTTATGGTGCACGCGCGAATCTCAATCCAGTCATCATCACTGGTCTGCAACAGGGTGGCCAGCTCACAACAACCACCGATGTTGATAATTGGCCGGGCGATTGGGAAGGCGTTCAAGGTCCGGATTTGATGGTTCGTATGCAACAACACGCTGAGCGCTTTGGTACTGAAATCATTTTTGATCACATCCACACAGCCAAGCTAGATAATAAGCCTTTTACACTCATTGGCGATAGCGGTACTTACACCTGTGATGCACTGATTATCGCGACTGGTGCCTCAGCCATGTATCTGGGTCTCGATTCGGAAACTGCCTTTATGGGTAAAGGCGTATCAGCCTGTGCTACCTGTGATGGCTTCTTTTACCGAGGCCAGAAAGTCGCCGTTGTCGGCGGTGGTAACACGGCTGTCGAGGAAGCGCTATATCTATCCAATATCGCTGATGAAGTTCATCTGATCCATCGTCGTGATGCCCTGCGCAGCGAAAAAATTCTGCAAGACAAGCTGCTTGACCGTGCCGAGAACGGCAATATTGTTCTGCATTGGAATCGCGTGCTGGATGAAGTCGTCGGCGATGAGATGGGCGTGACGGGTGTAAAGTTGAGCTCCACGGTTGATGATACTACCGAAGCATTAGACCTGCAGGGTGTGTTCATCGCGATTGGTCATAAACCAAATACGGAAATCTTTGCCAATGATCTGGATATGGCCAACGGCTATATTACTGTTCAGTCTGGTTTAGGTGGTAACGCTACAGCAACGTCAGTGCCCGGTGTGTTTGCCGCAGGCGATGTCAGTGATCAGGTCTACCGACAGGCAATCACTTCAGCTGGTATGGGTTGTATGGCTGCTCTGGATGCTGAAAAGTACCTGGATGATCTCGCAAGCTAGACGCTAGAAAGTAGAAGGTTGCGGCTATTAAGCAATAACCTTCAACTGTTTCAGCATTACCTCATAATATAAGCCCTGAAGCAGGACACAATCGGTAGTGTCCATGCCCTTTAGGGCCACAGTGATTTGCTGCTCATCATCGGCAAGTCGCTCTGATAGCTCAACTTCGCCATCCATTACCAGAATATTATTTTTGCCAGCAAACTCAGTCGTCATGGTTATCGTTACGCTCTGATTCGCATCTGCCAGTCGTTGCGTGTCTTTAACCATAATATGACTTGGGCTAATGCCAATCATGCTGATACCCCGGGGACGTGAGGACTCATCATCGTTGATGAAAGTCACCGGGAAATTGGTCGACAGCATTTGCTTACCCTGAACTGAAATGGTTTCTATTTCCTCAGGAATGGCGACATGAATATGAGAATATGGTGTCAAGCGCTTTTCGATAATGTGAGTTCTAAAGGCCACGGCGTTTTTGGTGGTCTTAAATCGTAAGATGATGGGTTGTCCGTCACGCAAGACAACCGCCAGATCAGTGTCCGCCGATTTTCCGGCACTTAAAATGAGTGCATGTTGGCGCTCTAGACCTATCAGATGTACGGTATAACGTTTGGTTTCGTCGTCGACGAATTGGATTTGAACCGGGCTACCTATTTGCAGACCTAAATCATCAAGATTCACTACCAGTACTCAATAAATTTATCTGTGCATGATAGAATTTTGCCAAAACAACCATCTCTTGTATAGCGAATAAATGCCTTACTTGTTGTCCGACGAATTGATATTTCCCAATCCCAGAGATGCCTGGGAAGAAAACAATGGCTTAGTCGCTGTCGGTGGTGATTTACGCCCAGAGCGACTGTTACTGGCCTATACCCATGGCATATTTCCCTGGTACTCGGAAAATGACCCGATCTTATGGTGGTGTCCGGACCCACGTACTGTATTGTTATTGGATCAAATGAAGGTCAGTCGTAGTCTTAAAAAATCGATCCGAAATAAAGGCTACGAGGTATATCTTAATCGAGACTTTGAGGCGGTGATCAATGCCTGCGCAGTAACCAGACAGCATCAAGAAGGCACTTGGATTACAGACGATATGATGCAAGCCTATATCGACCTGCATGCCATGGGATTCGCGCACTGTGTTTCGGTGTATCGTGACAAAACACTAGTCGGCGGCCTTTATGGCCCATCACTTGGTCGATTCTTTTTCGGTGAGTCAATGTTCAGTCGCGCTTCAGATGCATCGAAAGTGGCATTGTATTATCTGGTAAACTTTCTAAAGCAACATGAGTTCCTGCTGATTGATTGTCAGCTGAGTAATGATCACTTGTCCAGCTTAGGTGCTGAAGATATTAGACGGGATCAATTCTTGGATGTATTAGAGCAGCATGTTCAGGTTCCACAAGG
>CAXRAF010000053.1:0-3943 GCA_964228485.1 Alteromonadales bacterium
TGGGATGGCCTAGGCATCGCGGCAAAAGCATGTGCAGAGAGCTTTATTGACACCTGCGCGGACGACCCACGCCGATGGCAAGATGCACCAGTGCTCGCTGAGGCTGGATAGCAAAAAACTCCGAAATATACCCTCAGACCGTTGCAATGAGACGAATTGTCGCATTTGCATCGGCTTGACGTTGCATTCTGTGACGTTCAATGTTAAATCTCACTCTATGAAGAGTCACGTCGCACAATGCGATGAATGGGGAAATAACATTGGATTTACAGCAGTTATTAAGTGCCAGTTTAACTGCGCCTGTCTATGAGGTCGCAATTAAGAGCGCACTTCAACCAATGCCAATCATCTCCGAGCGACTGGGCTGTGACGTATTGATCAAACGTGAGGATACTCAGCCAGTCTATTCCTACAAATTGCGTGGGGCCTATAACAAACTTGTTCATTTATCTGATGAGGAATTATCCCGTGGTGTCATAGCTGCATCTGCTGGTAATCATGCTCAGGGTCTTGCATTGGCGGCAAAGAAAATGGCCATCGAAGCTACTATTGTGATGCCCCGTACTACTCCTGATATCAAGGTCTCGGCGGTGCGCAAATTTGGTGCTAACGTGGTCCAAACCGGTGACAATTTCAGCGCGGCACTGGAACATGCCATGGCATTGGCGGACGAGAAGGGCTATACCATCATTCCACCATACAACGATTGGCACGTGATTGCGGGTCAGGGCACTGTAGGTTTGGAACTACTGTCTCAAGCACCTGACCTTGACGCCATATACATTCCGGTCGGTGGCGGCGGCTTGGCGGCTGGTGTGGGTGCGGTCATTAAATCTGTTAATCCGGCTATTGATATCATTGCTGTCGAAGCCGAGGACTCGGCCTGTTACGAGCTTGCACATCAAAAAGGGTCCCCAACTGAACTGGACAAAATTGGTTTATTTGCTGATGGCATCGCTGTGAAGATTGTCGGAGATTTAACCTTTGAGGTTCTTGAGCAGGTAGTTGATGATATTGTGACCGTTAAAACAGATGAAATCTGTGCCGCGATTCAAGATATTTTTAATGATGTTCGAGCGATTTCAGAGCCCGCAGGAGCCGTTGCTCTAGCGGGATTGAAGAAGCATCAGGCTGCGAAAAAGTATCAGAAAGTCGCCGTAATGCTCAGTGGTGCCAACATAAACTTTCATAGCCTGCGACATGTCTCAGAGCGCTCTGAGCTCGGCGAGTCTGCAGAGGTTGTGCTAGCGGCCACAATCGATGAGCATGCCGGTAGTTTCCGTAACTTTTGCCAAATGCTGAATGATCGTGCCATCACCGAATTTAACTATCGGCTTGCGGATCCTAAAGAGGCGAATGTGTTTGTGGGCATTAAGGTTCAGGATGCGGCCAGAGAGCGTCACACCATCATTGATCAGCTTAACAAAGGTGGTATCCCGACACTGGATCTGTCCGATGATGAGATGGCCAAGGTGCACCTTCGCTACATGGTCGGTGGTATTCCTCCCACTGAATTTCGTGAGCAAGTCGTCAGCTTTGATTTTCCCGAGATACCCGGCGCCTTGATGAAATTCCTCGAGACCTTGGGTGATCGCTGGAATATCACCTTATTTCACTATCGCAACCACGGTGCAGCCTATGGTCGTGTGTTAGCTGGATTTGATGTGCCAGAAACACAGCAGGGTGAATTTGAGTCTTATCTCGAGCGACTTGGTTACCGCTTTAGTAATCAAAGCGATAACCCGGCTTATCAGCGCTTTTTAAACCCCTACCGAAAATAGCCTTGCGCGGGTCTCACGCTTAAGCATAGGCGTTGTCATGCACCGCTGTCACAGCACGTCCCGAGGGATCAATACAATCACTCAGTGCTTTATCCCATGCTAATGCTTCTGGAGTCGAGCAGGCGACTGATTTGCCGCCCGGCACCGTCTCCGCTGCTGCTTGTTGTGGGAAGTGCTGAGTAAATATTTCACGATAATAATACGCCTCTTTAGTGGTTGGCGTGTTATGGGGGTAGCGATATTCTGCATTAGCCAGCTGCTCATCGGACACCTGCGACTCCGTCACCTCTTTCAGACTGTCGATCCACGAGTATCCGACACCATCAGAAAATTGCTCTTTTTGTCGCCATAGAATTTCATCTGGCAAGTACCCCTCAAATGCTTCACGCAGAATATGTTTCTCCATGCGCCCATCGCCAGTCATTTTGACTTGGGGGTCGAGTGACATGGCTGTATCAATAAAGCCGGTATCTAAAAACGGCACACGCGCCTCAACACCCCAGGCTGACATAGCCTTGTTAGCTCTGAGACAATCGAACAAATGTAGTTTGTCGAGTTTACGGACTGTTTCCTCATGAAAAGCTCGGGCGTCCGGTGCCTTGTGAAAGTACAAATAACCACCAAATATTTCATCGGCTCCCTCGCCACTAAGAACCATTTTGATTCCCATGGCGCGAATTTTACGGGCCATGAGATACATGGGTGTCGAGGCGCGAATGGTGGTGACATCATAGGTCTCAAGGTGATAAATCACATCATGGATGGCATCCAGACCATCCTCAACGGTGTAAGTCATGGTGTGGTGCACCGATCCGATATAATCTGCAACTTTTTGTGCTGCGATTAAATCTGGAGCTCCCTCAAGTCCAATCGCAAAGGTATGCAGAGTCGGCCACCAGGCAGCAGACTGATCATTGTCTTCGACACGTTTATCAGCGAATTTCTTGGTAATGGCGGCCACGAGTGACGAGTCCAGGCCACCGGAAAGTAAGACGCCATAGGGCACGTCGGTCATCAAATGACGTTTGACGGATTCTGTCAGTGCATCATGCACGATTCGAGCTTCGCTCGACTTACCCTTTACAGCCTCATAATCACGCCAGTCCTTTTTATAGTACTGGGTGATTTTTCCTTCTTTGCTGGATAAGTAGTGCCCCGGAGGGAAGGTCTGTATTGATTCACAGACTGACGAAATTGCCTTCATCTCAGATGCAACATAGAAGTTACCCTCGGCATCATAACCGGTGTAAAGTGGAATAATGCCAATCGGATCACGCGCAATGACATAGGAGTTATCTTTACGATCATAGAGAATGAAAGCAAACATACCCTTAATCTGATTTAACCACTCAGAGATTTGTTCTGGTTCGAACGCCTCATAGCAGCCCAATAAAACCTCACAGTCTGAGGCTGTCTTGAAGTCGAAGTCCGCCGCTAATGTTTCAGCCAAATGTTTGTGGTTATAGATTTCACCGTTAACCGCGAGCACTGTCTGATCATCTGTTCCGAAGAGTGGTTGAGCGCCACTCTCGACATCGACAATTGAAAGTCGTTCATGAACTAGTACAACATCCTCACCTACGAAGGTACCAGACCAGTCAGGTCCGCGATGACGCTGGTTTCTGGATAGTTGTATCGCCTGTTTTCTGTAGCGACTGGCATCGCCTTTAATGTTAAGAATTCCTAAAATTGAGCACATAGTAAAAGTTAAAATTTAATTAAGATGGGTAAATTATATCGTTTAATTTATTAAATAGTCGATATTAATAGTGTATTGGTTAAAAATAATTGTATTTAATTAAATAATGTTTAATATTATAGTTGTTTAGGTGGCTGTGTTTGATATTTTCCATTAAAACTAGGGTTTAATTAATGATTGACGAATTAGACAAACAAATCCTGACGCAATTAATGGCCGATGCCAAGGTTTCTTATGCACAAATGGCCCGTCAATTTGATGTCAGTCCGGCAACAATCCATGTCCGCATCGAAAAACTGCGAGCGGCAGATATCATCCAAGGCACCGAAATCCGGGTTGATCCTAAAGCATTAGGATTTGATGTGGTTTGCTTTATTGGCATAAAACTCAATAGTGCCGGTGATTATCCCGATGTTTTAGAGCAACTTAAGAGTATACCAGCGGTAACAGAAGCTTATTACAC